>JAGWBB010000026.1 GCA_021296095.1 Desulfurellaceae bacterium
GGTCCCGTTTGGATATCCCCACCGCCGCGATGACAAGCGATCCCGAGCGTGGTGTATTCCCAATCCTCAGGGAGAGGGTCAAACAGTTGCTCCCCCGTCCCACCCTGCTCTTCCTTCTCCACTAGCACCACATGCTCCGCTTCAATCTGTTTGTGGAACGACTCGGGGACGGCGTCCCACACGAAGAGATCCACCCGAAACGGCAGGGCGCTTTCCTCAAAAGCATCCCGGAGAGCGGAAACTCCACGCTCCTGCGCCGGTGTTGTGAAGACCACCATGTCCAGATCGGACTGTGGGCGCGCGTTCCATGTGGCGCGGGAGCCGTACACCCAGGCGGTGGTATTCGGCAGATGCTTTCTGAGCAAGGCCAAAATGATCTTGCGCTGAGCGGCAGTAATGTCGATGGCGTTGTTCATTCCCATGTCTCTTGGGTCATGGTTTGATATAGGCCAATGGCATCGTCAATAAAATCACTCATCAGCTCGCGCGCAAAATCCGCCTTCCTGCCGCTGTAGTCATGTGTCGTTCCGATCCGGGCATCCATGTATTTCAGCCATTGCTCAATCGGTGATGAAAATAATTCATTTTCAGACGCCAGTTGGAAAATCCGCTTCGGGCTGTTGGGAACATCAGGAATGCCCAATTCCTCCTGTAGATAGCGTTTGAGAACTTTCCACAGACTGTCATAACAGGTTTCAAAACGCTGGATGACAGACTCAGCGACGGCTTCCTTGTTAAGCTCGGAGAGAGTAGCGTCGAGGTTTTGGTAGTTTGCGTGCTGCACCTCAAGGCGCTTGAGGGACAGCTGAAACTTGTCGTAAGCGATCACAGGACCACCTCAGATTCCTCGCCAATCAGGCCATCGCAGCTGCTCGCGTATACTGGCTCTTATCAATGTATTCGGCCTCTGTTTCTGAATCTCAGTGACCAGTGTCTCAGTTGGACTTCTTTAACTCTCCACCGCCGCCAAAACCAAGATGCCTCAGATTCTCTGCGATGGCCGCATCCAGCTTTGCACCTTCGGCTTGCTGTTCCCTCAGTTGCGCCACCAATCGTTGCATCTTGTGCTCGAACGGCTCGTCGTCGGCCTCTTGCGCCTCCGCGCCAACGTAGCGACCGGGGGTCAGCACATAGCCGTGCTTGCGTACCTCTGCCAGGGAGGCGCTCTTGCAGAAGCCGGGGGTGTCGGCGTAGGCGTTGACACCCTCACCCCGGCCCTCTCCCTTCAAGGGAGAGGGAGTAGGAGGAGACTCTACCTGCGAGGGAGAAGAGGGGAAGTTGCGCCAGGCGTGGTAGGTGTCGGCGATGCGGGCGATGTCGGCGTCGGTCAGTTCACGGTGGGTGCGGTCCACCATGCGGCCAAGCTTGCGGGCGTCGATGAACAGGATTTCGCCGTGCCGGCCGCTGGACTGTCTGTTTTTGCGGTTGCGGGCCAGAAACCACAGGCAGGCCGGAATCTGGGTTGAATAGAAGAGCTGGCCGGGGAGCGCCACCATGAAGTCCACCAGCCCGGCTTCGATCAGGCTTTTTCTGATGTGCCCCTCGCCCGACTGGTTGGACGACATGGAACCGTTGGCCAGCACGAAGCCGGCCGTACCGGCCGGTGCCAGGTGGTGGACGATATGCTGCACCCAGGCGAAGTTGGCGTTGCCCTTGGGCGGGGCGCCGTACTGCCAGCGCTTATCTTCGGTCAGCCGTTCGCCACCCCAGTCGGAGATGTTGAAGGGCGGGTTGGCCAGGATGAAGTCGGCCTTGAGGTCGGGGGTCGGGGTGACGGTCGGTGTGGAAGGTGTCGCCGTGGGCGATCTGGCCCTCGATGCCGCGAATGGCGAGGTTCATCTTTGCCAGCCGCCACGTCGTGTAGTTCGACTCCTGGCCATAAATTGAGATGTCGGCCTTGATGCCCTGCGGTGCGCCGCCACCATTGCCGTTGCCAGATTGATGGGCGCGGATGAACTCGACCGACTGCACGAACATGCCGGAGGAGCCGCAACACGGGTCATACACCCGGCCTTGATAGGGCTCCAGCAGCTCGACCAGCAGCTTGACCACGCAGCGCGGGGTGTAGAACTCGCCGCCCTTCTTGCCTTCGGCGCTGGCGAACTGCGACAGAAAGTATTCGTACACGCGGCCCAGCACGTCCTTGGAGCGGGCCGCGGCGTCGCCGACCTGGATATTGCTGATGAGGTCGATGAGTTGGCCGAGCCGCTGCTTGTCGAGCGCCGGGCGGGCGTAGTCCTTGGGCAATACGTCTTTGAGCGCCGGGTTGTCGCGCTCAATGCCGGTCATGGCGCTGTCAACAAGCTGGCCGACTGTGGCCTGCCGGGCCTGGGCCTTGAGATGCCCCCAGCGTGCTTCGGGCGGCACCCAGAAAATGTTCTCGGCGCGGTACTCGTCCGGGTCTTCGGGGTCGGCGCCCTGGTCCTGCTCGCCTTCGAGACGGGCGTGCATCTCCTCGAAGGCGTCGGAGATGTATTTCAGAAAGATGAGACCGAGGACGACGTGCTTGTACTCGGCGGCGTCCATGCTGCCGCGTAGGGCGTCGGCCATGCTCCAGAGTTCGACTTCATAGCCGGTCGTCGCATCATGGGCGGTGGCCTGCGAGTGATCGTCTCGTGTCTTCTGTCCCCGTGCCACATCCTTTCCTTCCGCTTGAATAGAGGCCGGTCTAAGGCTCCTGTTGATAGGCCAGCTCGCCCGCCTCAATCCGCAGCCCGAGCCGGTTGTGCCGGGTCGGCAGCGGACAGGTGGTGAAGGGATTGTAGGCGCACGGCGGGTTGTAGGCGGTGTTGAAATCCAGGACCAGCCGGCCGTCGCGCGGCAGCGGGGCGTGCAGAAAGCGGGCCGCCCCGTAGGTCTCTGTGCCGCTCGTTGCGTCCCGAAACACAAAGAACAACTCGTTCGGTCCCCCGACGACGGGCTCCAGGCGCACGGTCTGCCCGCGCAGTGCAAAGACGACCTGGCCCGGACTCTGGAAACGCTCGAGATCGCCCAGGATGTTGAGCATGGTGACTGACTTGGGGCGCTCGTAGGGCTCAAAGCGTGCCTCGACCCGGTAGGCCGCATCAACGGGAAACCAGCGCAGACCGGTGAAGGTCTTGCGCAGCGGGTGGTCGGGGTCTCTGAGCCGAAGGGCAAAGCGCTGCCCGCTGGTGTGCACCCACAGGCTCAGCCGGCCTATGCTGAGCGCGTCCGAGACGGCGCCCACCCCCAGGCTGGCGGTCTGGACTTTTTCCCCGTGCTGAAAAACCTCAACCCCCGGCGCGGCCTGAAACGTCGTCGTACCGTGCTCAAGCCGGAAGACGCCGACATGGGCGGGCGCCGCGTCAGCCGGCAGGACAATGTCGTTGTCCGCAGCGCTGCCGACCCGGTTGTCGCCGGCTTGAAGCCAGTGCAGGCCGGCTATGGTAAGCCAGCCGGTCTCCGACCTGAGACCCGCCTCGCGCTCCTGACGCCAGGTCTCGATGCGTTGCGTGTACGTCTGCTGCTGACCGATCGCCGGTGCGGGCAGCAGCAGGCCGGCCAGGCAAACCGCAAGCAGCAGGACGCGCATGGCCTAGTCCTGAGACGGGTACAGCGGCGTGCCACGCAGGGCGGGCGGGTAGTTGAGGGCGGCCGCACGTTGATAGGCGGGCCGCGCCGTCTGGCGGGCCGTATAGTCCAGCAAGACTTGGTCCAGGGGCTGCTTGTAGGCATCCGCCCAGGTCAGACAGCTGGTCAGAATGATGTCGGCACAGGTAAAGGTGTCGCCTAACAGATAGGGTCCGCCGGTCTGGAGGGCCTGGCTAATAACGGCGACCTGCCGGGCAAAGCCCTCTTGTGCAGCGGTGATGGCGTTGGGGGCTTCTCCGTACAGCGAGGCCAGATCACGGTGGCGGCGTATCACATACAGGGTGTGAGCGTCCAGCTCGGTCATCATGAAAAAACACCACTGATCGTACACCGCCCGCTGGCGCGAGTGGGGCGGAGGCACCAGGTCGGTCTCCCGGCCATAGGTGTCGGCCAGATAGGTGACAATGGCCGCACTCTCGGCCAGGACAAGATCGCGGTCGCCCAGGACCGGAATTTTTCCGCGCGGGTTCAAGGCCAGGTACTCCGGGGTCTGGGTCTCTCCGGTTCGGGAGCCGATCAGACGCCGCTCATAGTCGGTGATGCCGAGTTCGTACAAAACCCAGTGGACCCGCATTGTGCGGGTCGTACCTCCGCCCCAGACGGTCAGGTGCTGATATTCGCCGGCCATCGCTTGTCTCCAATCTGTGGGCAGTATAGGAGAGAGGGACGCAGAATCAAGGAGGGCGCATGGCGGAGGAAAAGCTTGCGTATCGCTGGTGGGTGTTGGCCGCCAGCGTTCTGGTGTTCACTTTTACCTTTGGCATGGGCTGGACCTACATCGTCATGGTTGTTCCCCAGGTTCGAGCCGACCTTGGCCTGAGCCTGGCAGACTGGGGCTCGCTGTGGTCGGCGATCGCGTTCGGCACGACGCTGGCGGCCATTGTGGGCGGGGTCCTGGGCGACCGCTTCGGCATTCGGCGCATCGTCGGCCTGGGAGTCGTACTGATGGGAACCGCCCTGGTCTTGCGCGCCACGGCGTCCGGTTTCCTGTCCATGTACGCCTGGATGTTTCTGTTCGGGATTGCCCTGGCCCTGACCTTCCCCAACGTCCCCAAGGCCCTGGGCATGTGGTTCCCGCCCCAGGAGTTCGGCTTGGCCAACGGGGTGTCCCAGGCCGGCTACGGGATGGGCGGGGCTCTGGCCACCGTCCTGACGCCGCTGGTGCTGGGCCTGCTTGGCGGCTGGCGCCCCCTGACCCATGTGCTGGGCTTTACGTCTATTGCGCTGGGCGTGCTGTGGCTGCTGACGGTCAAAGACCGCGCGCCGGCCACGCCCCCAGCCGACGCCTCACACACGACCGACGCCGGAGAATCCAGCCTGGGTGCTGTGGCGGCAATCCGCCAGGTCTTGCGGGTCCGGGACGTGTGGATTCTGGCCGGCTGTTACATGCTGTTTCTGGGCGGCTATATTGGCATCATCGGCTATGTGCCGACCTATTTTGTTGAGGAGCAGGGCATGACCCAGATAGAGGCGGGTTTTGTGGTGTCGCTGCTGCTGTGGGCCTTTGTGGTCGGGAGTCTCATCCTGCCCACTGTGTCCGACCGGATTGGGCTCAGAAAACCCCTGTATATCCCGGGCATGCTGATCTCCGGGGCGTGCATGATTCTGGCCGCCTATGCCACCGGCTACTCCCTGTGGGTTGTCGCCATTGTGTGGGGTCTGCTGGGCGGGGTGGGCCCGATTGCCTTTGTCGTGCCGCTGGAAATGAAGGGGGTGGGTCCGATCCTGGCTGGCTCGGCGGTCGGCATCGCGCTGACCGCTGGTTATCTGGGCGGCATGCTGTCGCCGATCGTCGGCATGAGCCTGGTCGAACTCAACCCGCTGGCCGGCTTTCTGTTCTGGGGCGGCTGCTATGCGCTGGCCGGCCTGCTGTTCATCGCGCTGAAAGAAACCGGGCCACGGGCGGGCTAAGAAAGCAAGGAAAGCCCGATGAAGCACTACAGGATATTTGAGCATCCGGCCGGCAACATTGAGGCGGTGAAGCTGGGCTGGTCATGGCCGGCCTTCTTCTTTCCTGTGATATGGGCACTGTTTAAGAAAATGTGGTGGTTGGGCGGTTGCGTTTTCGCTTTCTCCTTCCTCGCATTCTTGCTCCCTGATGAGGCGCTCTATGAATCAGCGATACTTGACGTCATTGCCGTCATAGAAATCGTTCTGCGCTTTATCTTTGGCGTAAACGGCAACCGCTGGCGTGAAAACAATCTGCAATCGCGCGGGTATGATTACAAAGAGACCCGGACCGCAGAAAACCCAGAGGGAGCGACGGCTCTCTACTTGAAGCAGAAATCAAACGCCCCTGTTCAGCCCGGCGTGGGACGGCTGTAGGAGAGACAAGCCTGACGAAGCCCGGGAAGCCGGACTGTCACCTGCCCCGCCATTGCGGCTTGCGTTTCTCGGCAAAGGCGCGCGGCCCCTCCTGGGCATCCTCGCTCCGATACACCGCATCGAACAGATGCCGGGCAGCCTCAAGCCCGGCCTGCCGACCCATATCCGTCGTCATATACACCATCTCCTTGGCCGCAGCGACGGTCAGCGGGGCATTCTCGGCAATCGTTTCGGCCAGCGCCAGGGCACGCGGCATGACCTGCTCGGCCGGCACGACATGGTTCACAAAACCGATCTCATACGCCCGCTGGGCGCTGATCGGCTCGCCGGTCAGCAGGATTTCGAGCAAGATCTTCTGGGGGATCATATGCATCAGCGGTACCGCCCACGGCATCCCCCGACCGACCTTGGCCTCGGTAATCGCAAACCGGGCGGTCTCAGCCGCCACAACCAGGTCGCACATCTGCACCAAGGCCCAGCCGCCGGCATACGCCACCCCGTTGACCGCAGCAATCACCGGCTTGCTGAGCTGCGTGTTGACGTTCAGGGTTGGCAGGAAATTACGCGGCAGGCGGCCAAGCTTCTTGAGCGCCATCTCCTTGAGGTCGGCCCCGGCACAAAAGGCCTTCTCACCCGCGCCGGTCAGAATGGCGACGCGGGCGTCGGCATCGTTCTCAAAGCGTTGCCAGGCGGCCGCCAGCCCCTCCCGCACTCCGCTATTGATGGCGTTGCGCGCCGCCGGCCGGTTGATCGTCACCACGGCGACCTGTCCACGGTTTTCATACACAATCTCGTCTGACATCGGTGTCTTTCCTTAAAAAATATCGTCCGCCCCTGTTCAGCCCGGCGCGGGACGGCTATAGGAGAGACAAGCCTAGCACACAAGGAGGAAACCCTCATGGCCGACGAACCCGGAATTTTTGAGATCATGTACTCCACCCGCGCCATGCGCCGGCTCAAACCCGACCCGATCCCGGAAGACACCCTGAAAAAAATCATTGACGCCGGTATTCGGTGCGCCAGCGGCGGCAATATGCAGGATTGGGCCTTCATCATCGTCCAGGACACGGAGCGCAAGCGCTTCATTCGGGATTACTACTGGAATACCTGGCAGCAGATGCGGGGCGGCGGCACGCTCAACTACGACGATATGCCGGCCCCCCAGCAGCGCATGCTGAACGCCGCCTCTCACCTGGCCGCCCACATGGACGAGGCGCCGGCCCTGCTGCTGGCGTGTACCCGTGACCACTATCCGCCCATCGCCTCAATGGGCAATGAGCGGGCCAGTCGGGTGGTGATTTACGGCTCCATCTTTCCCGCCGTCCAGAATATCCTGCTGGCCTGTCGCGCTCTGGGTGTGGGGGCAACGCTGACGACCATCCACTGCTTCTTTGAGGATCAACTCAAGGAGAAGCTGCATATTCCGAACGATATGGAAGTGGCGGCGTTGATCCCGATGGGCTATCCCCAGGGGAAGTTCGGGCCGGTCACCCGCAAGCCGGTCGAAGAAGTCATCCACTGGGACGAGTGGGGCAATACCAGAGCCTGACCGGTCAGGGCGACAGCAGGCCGACCCGCCAGCCCCGACCGGTACGGACGAAGGCTTCCCGGTGGTGGAGTCGATTGTCACGGTGGGTCCAGAACTCCAGGCTGTCGGGGATAAGCCGGAAGCCCGTCCAGCTGGATGGGCGGGGGACCGCGCTGGCCCGGTACTGGCGGGCCAGCTGGCGGCGACGTTGTACCAGGAGATTACGGTCGGCCAGCTTTGTGCTCTGGCGTGAGGCCGAGGCCGAGAGTTGGCTGGCGCGGGGTCGGGTCTGCCAGTAGGCATCGGCCATGTCCGCCTCGACCTGCTCAACCCGGCCCTCAAGCCGCACCTGCCTGCCCAGGCTGGTCCAATAAAACGTGGCCGCAGCATGGGGCGTGGCTCGCAGCTCGCGGCCTTTGCGGCTACGGCCGTCGGTAAAAAACACAAAGCCGTTCTCGTCAAAGTGTTTGAGTAAGACGAAGCGGACCGAGGGCAGGCCCGTCTCCCCCACCGTTGCCAGCGCCATGGCTTCGGGCTGGGGCACTCCTCTGCGCTGGGCCGTGGCAAACCAGTGCCGGAAGCGACGGATCGGATCGTGGGTCATGCCTCCCTTCATACCCGCCGGCTCAAAATGTTGTCAAATACGGCGCCGCGTCGGCTTTGTTGACACGCCCATGCGTTTCACCGGATAATCCGCTGAACGCTGCGCACACAGGGCGACCACCGGGGGCGTCCCACGTGGAGAGCTGGGAGTGAACGCATGGCTGAGACCCGCGAGCAGACCCGACATGTCGTCCGTGATGTGTACGACTTTATCGGTGAACACCTGTACCTGAACCGTCCCGACCTGGACCTCGGCGGAGAAAAACTGAACTCGACCCTGCTGTTCAGTCTGCTGACCGCGCTGCTGGGTGGCAAAGCCCTCATCATCGGTGAGCCGGGTCTGGGCAAGACCACCTCGGCCGAATACATCGCCTCGCTGTTGTACCGCATCCCACTCGGCGTCATCTGGGGCAGCCAGGTCGCCGGCCACCCCGAACAGACCGAAGAGAAAATCATCGGTCGGCCCAATCTGGGCAAGCTCAACCAGGGCGAAGAGCATGTGGTGTGGAGCAATTTCGCCCAGTTGCCGGTCAAGATCATTGACGAGATCAACCGCCTGCCCGAGACCAAACAGAGCCTGATTCTCGACGGTGTTGACCGCGGCAACTGGGAGTACCTGAACCAGTTCCTGCTCCACGACGAGTACTGCCTGTTTGCCACCGCCAACTACCAGGACCCCGGCACCCATCCCCTGATCCCGCCCCTGCTCGACCGCTTTGACGTGATGATCGAGTCCAAACATCCGGGCGCCAACCTGGCCTTTTTCATCGGCCAACAGGAGAACAAAGAAGACCTGCTGCGCAATCCCGCGCAGGAGCAGGACTTTTACGCCGTGCTGGGCGACGACCAGGTGTCGGCCGGCCAGGACGCCCGGCTGGAAGACGCCTGTCAGCGTTTTGCCGAGTGGTTGTCCGACCGCCACGGTCTGACCACCTTCGGCAAGGCCGAGCGCCAGGCGGTACGGGAAGACATTGCCGGCATCGGCTTCAGCCAGGACGCCAGCGCCTTTGCCCGGACGGCCCTGGCCGAGTTTTCGTTCTGCTGTTTATACGGCCAAAAACGCTCGAACGAAGAGTGTCCCGAGGGCTGCCACTACACCGGCTATCTGTGCTACCAGGTCCAGAACTGCGCCTCAAACCGGCTGCCGATTTCCCTGCGCCGCTACGCCCAGGCGCTGGTCTGGTTTCTGGGCGCCGAGCAGGTCGAGGCCGAACACGTGCGCTGGGTGCTGCCCTTTATTCTCGCCCACCGCACCCAGTGGCGAGACGCCTATGTCGCCGCCCGGGAGCGCGAGTCCCGCCGCGACCCCCTGCCGCTGCATCTGGCCAAACAGGCCACGGCCGAGAGCTGGCGGCGCTTTGCCGAGCAGCGCGAAGACATCATGGGCGCGCTGGCGGTCGCAGCCCGCATTCTGGCCGGCGAGGACGTGCAGCCGAGCCAGGGCGACCATCCGATCTTTGCCGAGATTCAGCGCGACCTGGGAATCGAGACGGCATGGTAAACCCGTTTGCCGAGTTCCAGACCTATCGGCCGTGCCAGCGCAGCCTGCCGCTCGACCGCATCATCGCCGTCCGGGACGCGATTCTGGAACAGCTGGTGGGCAGCTATACGGCCTATATCGACCAGACCGAGCTGGACTGGGAGCAGCTGCCCGACCCCCGGCCGGTTGAACGCGCCTATCAGAGCGCGCTGCGTCACGTGGCCGGCTTGACGTACAACCACGACGACATCGAGGACTTCTGTTTCAGCCTGGAACAGCTCCACACACCGGCGGCCGCCCACAATCTGCCGGACGACTCACCCAGTCTGTGGGGCCTGTCCGGCCTGTACCTGTCGGCCCTGTGCAACCAGACCGCCAGCCGCCAGGTCCAGCTGCGCCTGCAGTGGATGCCGGCCCGGGTGCATCTGCTGGGCTATCAACTCCCCGCCGGCAAGCGTCTGGACATCGAGGGTCTGTGTGGCGACTTCCTGGGCATGGCGCTGGCCGGCGGAGAAATCAGCTTGCAGGGCAGCGCCTTTCATGGCGTCGGGTTTGCGTTGCAGCGGGGCAAGATAGTGATCTCCGATAACGCCGGCGAAGATGTCGGCCAGGACATGATCGGCGGAGAGATCCACGTCCTTGGCGGCCGGATTCGGGGCGTCGGTCGGGTGCGGGGCGGCAGCGTTTATCTGGGCCAGCGGCGGATCGCTCTGGCCGAGTCGAGCGAGCAAAAAGAGAGCGGTGCTGACCAATCCCCGGGCAAGAAGACAGCACCGCTCTCTTTCAAGGAGCGGGCGGACGCATGAACCTCCAGGCGGTACTGGCCGAGGTCTGGCCCCGAGCCCGGCGCAAACATTTTTTTCCCGAGCTGCCCCAGCCCCAGATGACCGACGGACTCAGCCAGGAGGCGGTGGATATCCGCCAGCGGCAGATTATTCTCAACCCCAGCTTTTGCCAGCAGCTGGCCGAGCATCTGCCTATCGCCGAGGTGATCGAAGCCCTGCTCGACCACGGCATTGCCCACTACACCCGCTGCCCGTGGGACTTTGCCACCCAGCTGCGCCTGTACGCGGCCGCCAAAAGCGAACTCGGTCGGCGCGATTACGCCCAGCGGGCGACCGATATTTTCATCGACGTGGTGACCAACACCCACTGTGTGAAAGACTTTGAGACCGCCCTGCCCCAGGTGTATCGCCACCTCCAACACCTCAGCGGCCGGCCGCTCGACCGGCTGATGACCGCCCTCTATAGTCTGATCTGGGGCATGGATCTGGAGGCCAGCGGCCCTGAGCCGCTGCTGCGCCGCCTGGCCCGGATTCCGTATCTGGACCGCCGCCGCTGGGAAGAGAGCATGCGGCGGTTTTGCCGGCTGATTCATCCGGTTCTCGACCAGGAACTCCAGCACTCCGAGATTCTGCCCACCGCCCTGCTCGGTCGCCACGGCCTGTCGCAGCACTCCCACAACGAGGTCGAACGCGGCCTGCGGGCGTTTGCCCTGCACGTCGATAACCCGCGCGAATTCCGTACCACGATTGCCGATTTCGACGAAGAGCTGGTCGCCCAGGGGCATGCCGAAGAGCAGGAGGGCATGGGCCGGGGGCGTGGCGAACAGATTGACACCGGCCTGCTGTACTACATGAAGCTGACCGAGCAGTACCAGCTGCCGGTGTCCGAGGCGCCGCTGCACAAGAGCAGTTCCTCAGACCCGTATATGCATACCCCGTGGGAGCTGGGCAAGCCGATTCAGGACCTGGACGTGTGGACCAGCTTTGGCAAGATCTTCCCCGGTCTGTCTCAGGCCTGGTTGTACCAGAACGGTCTGATCTACGGCCGACGGGAGGGCGTGCCGGACTGCATCATCATTCTGGACTCCTCGGGCAGCATGGCCAACCCGCGCTATCTGTTGAGTCACGCGATTCTGGGCGCGGGCTGCGCGGCCGACGCCTACCTGCGCGCCGGCGCCCAGGTGGCGGTCTACAACTTCAGCGACGTGCCGGCCGGCGACAAACTGTTGCTCGACTTCAGTAACGAGCGCAGACAGGTCTATCAGGCTCTGTGCCGCTATTTTGGTGGGGGCACGGTCTTTTCGTTTGAAGAACTCGACGAGTTGCTGCGGCTGGTTGAACACGACATGCCGGACATCTTTTTTATTACCGACATGCAGATTCCCAATCTGCAAAGCTTGATCGACTATCTGTCGGAACTGACCGGCCGGATCACCGTCGTGCATATCGGCGACACCGACTCGGCCGCCATCTTCAAGAAAGAAACCGCCCGCTGGAAAAACGCCCAGGTGTTTTCCGTCCAGCGCCGGGAAGACATCCCGCATATTGTCCTGGGTCAGGTCAAAACCTATCTGGGCTACAGCCAGGCCAATCAGTAGCGGTCCCGGCCCAGGGACAGGAAGGATTCGCGGGCGATCGAGATTGAGGCCGAGGGAAAGAGCCCGAGCAGGACCGTGCCGGCGGCAGCAATGATGATCGCCGCGCTCAGGGCCGGCCGGAGGGCGGCAATCTCGAACGCGGCGTCGCCCTCTTCCATATACATGGTGACGATCACCCGGATGTAGTAGTAGGCCGAGACCGCGCTGTTCAGCACACCGATGACCGCCAGACCAATATAGCCGGCCTCGACCGCCGCGCTGAAGACATAAAATTTGCCGGTAAAGCCGACCAGCGGCGGGACGCCGGTCAGCGACAGCATGAAAATCGCCATGGCCATGCCCAGGGATAATCGCGCAGCTCTTCATTGGGTTGGTCCTGACGATTGAGGCTCAGCACCACCCCGAAGGCGCCCAGGTTCATGAAGCCGTAGGCGACCAGATAATACATCATGGCCGCGCCGCCCAGCTCTTTGCCGGCCACCATGGCGACCAGCACATAGCCGGCGTGGGCCACGCTCGAATAGGCCAGCATGCGCTTGATGTTGGTCTGGACCAGGGCCGTCAGGTTGCCGACCGTCATCGTCAGCACGGCAATCACCCACACCACGCCCTGCCACTCGGCATGGACCGCCGCCAGCGCGTACAAAAAGACCCGGGCAAAGGCGGCAAAGGCCGCAGCTTTCACCCCCACCGCCATGAAGGCGGTGATCGTGGTTGGCGAGCCCTCATACACGTCCGGCGTCCAGACGTGGAAGGGCGCGGCGGCAACCTTGAAGCCAAAGCCGACCAGCAACAGCCCCATGCCGACCAGCAACAGGGTCGAGGACCCCTGGGCCGCCACCTGCTCGGCAATCACGGCCAGCTGCAAGCTGCCCGTAACCCCATAAATCAGGGCCATGCCGTACAGCAGAAAACCGCTGGCAAACGCACCGAGCAGAAAGTATTTCAGCGCAGCCTCATTTGAAGCCAGACGCTGATGCCAGATCCCGGCCAGCACATAGACCGCAATCGACATGGTCTCCAGACCCAGAAAAATCGTAATCAGGTCGGTTGCCGCTGCCATCAGCACCATACCGACCGCAGCAAACAGCAGCAGGGCGTAATACTCCCCCTGGCGGATCTTGGTCAGGTCCAGATAGCTGCCCGACATCAGCACGGTCAGCACCCCGGCCAGACAGAAGATGCCGTTAAAAAACAGGGCGTAGGAGTCGAGAGCCAGGGGACCCGACGCATCGGCCTGGCCCCACAGCCCAAACGACACCACACCGGTGACCACAAAGCCGCTGATGGTCAGCCATACCAGGTGGGGACGGTCTTCCTCCTGAATCCACAGATCCCAGAACAGGACCAGAATCGCGGTCAGGACCAGCAGCCCGGACGGCACAACGGACAGCCAGTTGATGTCCGGCGGGGGAATCGGCGTCATGGCAGGGGCACCCCCTGCGGCTGTTCTTTGACAGCCAGATGTTGAACAGACAGGCGTTGAACAGACAGCGCCGAGGATCGCTCCTCGTGCAGGGCAGCAGTCACATGTTCCATGCGGGCCAGGGTCGCCTCAACCGACTTTTCCATGCGGCTCAGGAACGGCCGGGGGTACAGGCCCATGAACAGCATCAGGGCCAGTAGCGGGGCAAAGATCAGCACATGTCTGCGGTCGAGGTCTTTCAGGTCGCTGTTGGCCGCATTCGTGACCGGCCCGAACATGACCCGTTGAAACATCCACAGCATGTACACCGCGCCCAGCACGATGCCGGACACGGCAATCGTGCCGAACAGCGGGCTGGCCTTGAACACCCCGAGCAGAATCAGAAACTCGCCCACAAAGCCGTTGAGACCGGGCAGACCGATCGAGGACAGCATCACAAACAGAAAGACCGAGGCGTAGATCGGCACCTGCTTCCACAGCCCGCCATACTCGCTGATCAGCCGCGTGTGGCGCTGTTCGTAGACCACGCCGACCAGCAGAAACAGGGCGCCGGTGGACAGGCCGTGGCCCAGCATCTGGTAGATGGCGCCCTCGGTAGCCTGGACGTTAAAGGCAAACAGGCCCAGGACGACAAAGCCCAGGTGACTGACCGAGGAGTAGGCGACCAGCTTCTTCAGATCCGGCTGGACCATGGCCACCAGCGCGCCGTAGATAATGCCGATCACGGCCAAGGCCATGATCAGCGGGGCCGCCTCTATGGCCGCAGCGGGAAACAGCGGCAGGGCAAAACGCACAAACCCGTAGGTACCCATCTTCAGCAGCACCCCGGCCAGGATGACCGAACCACCGGTCGGTGCCTCAACGTGGGCGTCGGGCAGCCAGGTATGAAACGGAAACAGCGGCACCTTGATTGCAAACGACAGGGCAAAGGCGGCGAACAACCAGCGCTGGGCGTCAAGCGGAATGACCAGCTGGTACAACTGCAACAGATCGAAGGTTACCATCCCCTGCTGGCTGTGGTGCAGATAGGCCACATACAGGATCGCCACCAGCATCAGCAGGCTGCCGACCATGGTGTACAGCAGAAATTTGAGGGCCGCATAAATGCGGCGTGGCCCACCCCAGATGCCGATCAGGAAATACATCGGGATCAGCATGACCTCCCAGAACACGTAGAACAGGAACAGGTCAACGGCCACAAAAGTGCCCAGCATGCCGGTCTCCAGGAGCAGGAAAAAGAACTGATACTCCTTGACCCGGTGCCGCACATCGCCCCAGCTGGCCAGCAGCACCAGCGGGGTCAGCAAGCTGGTCAGCAGCACCAGAAACAGACTGATGCCGTCCACCCCGACGTAGTACTGGATGCCGAAATCCTCAATCCAGGTGTAGCGCTCGACAAACTGGAAGTCGGCCGTCTGGCTGTCGAAACCGGCCAATACGCCCAGCGACACGACAAAGGTCAGCAACGCCGTGGCCAGCCCTGCATAGCGAATCCTGGTCTCCTGCTCCTTGGGCACAAAGAGCACATACAGGGCGCCCAGCACGGGCAGAAAGACGAGCAGGCTTACCATAGGTAATACCCCAGAATGAGCATGGCTCCGGCCAGAAACGATAAGGCGTAGGTCTGGACATTGCCGGTCTGCCACAGGCGCAGGGCCGAGCCGCTGGCGTCGGCCGTCTGGGCCGTGCCGTTCACCAGCCGATCAATCACCTGGGTGTCCCACACCTGCCACAGCCACTGCGAGGCGCTCAGAACCGGCCGCACGAAAACGGCCTGATAGATTTCGTCGATATAGTACTTGTTCAGCAGCAGCCCGTGCAGACCGGCCAGCTGCTGGCTCAGCCGGGCGGCCCGGCTCGGCTCGCGTACATACAAGACATACGCCAGCCAGATGCCGGCCAGGCCGACCAGCGTCGGCAGATACCTGATGACAAACGACACATGCGCGGGCTGGTGCGCAAACACCGCCTCCAGGAAATGGGGCACCGAGAAGTAGCCGCCAATGATTGACAGCCCGGCCAGCACAATCAGCGGGCCGGTCATGACCGACGGCGACTCGTGGATATGGTGGGCCACCTCGGGCTCGGCCCGGGTCTCACCCCAGAAGGTCACGAACAGCAGCCGGAACATGTAAAACGCGGTCAGACCGGCCCCCAGGGTACCCAGCAGCCACAGCCCGAGCGAGCCGTGGGGGGCGGCGTAGGCTTCTTCCAGGATCAGGTCTTTGCTGAAAAACCCGGACAGCAGGGGCACCCCGGCAATGGCCAGACAGCCGACCGCAAAGGTCCAGTAGGTGGTCGGCATGGTGTGGCGCAGCCCGCCCATCTTGTTGATATCCTGCTCGTCGCTCATGCCGTGGATGACGCTGCCGGCGCCCAGGAACAGCAGGGCCTTGAAAAAGGCGTGGGTCATCAGGTGAAACACCGCCGCGCCGTAGGCGCCAACCCCCAGGCCCAGGAACATATAGCCCAGCTGGCTGACGGTCGAATAGGCCAGGACTTTCTTGATATCGGTCTGGACCAGGGCAATCGTGGCCGCAAACAGGGCTGTCCCGGCCCCGATATAGGCGACCAGGGCCAGCGCAACGGGCGACAGCGCGTACAGGAAGTGCAGGCGGGCGATCAGGTAAATGCCGGCCGTGACCATGGTCGCGGCGTGGATCAGGGCGCTGACCGGGGTCGGCCCGGCCATGGCGTCGGGCAGCCACACATAGAGCGGAATCTGGGCCGACTTTCCGGTCGCGCCAATAAACAACAGCACGCACACCGCCGTCACCGTGCCGACCGACAGCAGCGAGGCGTTGGCCTGAATATCGGTGAACGACAGGCTCCACACCCCGTGCGCCCCCAGACCCCAGAACAGCACAAACAGCCCCAGCAGAAAGCCGGCATCCCCGATCCGGTTGACAATAAACGCCTTCTTGCCGGCGCTGGCCTTCTCATCGTCGGTGTACCAGAAGCCGATCAGCAGGTAGGAACACAGCCCCACCCCTTCCCAGCCGACAAACAGCAGCAGCAGGTTCTCGGCCATGACCAGCACCAGCATGGCGGCCGTAAATAGGTTGAGATAGGCAAAATAGCGCGCCACGTCCGCGTCCTCGGCCATGTAGCCGACCGAGTAGACGTGGATCAAAAAGCCGACCCCGGTGATGACCAGGATCATGACCGCCGACAACGCATCGACCCGCAGGGCAAAGTCGACGTGCAGCTCTCCAGCCGTAATCCACGGAAACATCCGGTCAACCAGCGCCCCGCCGTCGGGCAGCTGAAAAAAGGCTGACACGGCCAGCAGAAACGCGGCCAGGACCACACCCGGGCCAATAGCGTTGACCGCCCCGCGGCCCGCCCGGGCACCGTAAAACACGTGGAACACCACCCCCAGCAGGGGCAGCAGGATGATAAACCGCAGGTACGGAAGCGGAACGCTCAGCGCCTCGTGCATAGCCTCACCACCGGAGCAGGGTCAGTTCATCCGCATTGACCGTCTCTTTGCCGCGGAACACGAGCAGCACAATCGCCAGCCCGACCGCCGCCTCGGCCGCCGCCACGGCCATGACGAAAAAGACGCTCAGCTGGCCGTCCATGGAACCCAGCTGGCGGGCAAAGGCGACAAAGGACAGGTTGACCGCGTTGAGCATGAGTTCGATCGACATGAAGATGATGATCGCGTTGCGGCGCACCAGGACACCCATCACACCAATGGTGAACAGGATGGCGCTGAGGATGAGGTGATAACTGAGGGGAACCATGGGTTTCGCTTTCAGCCTCAGGTCTGGCGCTGGGCCAGGACCACCGCGCCGACCACGGCCACCAGGAGCAACACCGAGGTCACTTCAAACGGAATTAGGAAATCGGTGAACAGCCGCTCGCTCAGCCCGACCACCGTACCGAATCCTTCCGGCAGTTCGGCCGTTTCCTGGGTCGGCGCCCGGCCGAGCAGCACCACCAGCTCGACGATCAGGACCGCCCCGCCGCCCAGGGCGACTCGACTCAGCCCCCGGCCCAGGCTGGGCTGGGGGTCGGTCTGGAGGTTGAGCAGCATAATCACAAACAGAAACAAGACCATCACCGCCCCGGCATACACAATGATCTGCAGCACGGCCACCATATGGGCCTCCAGAAACAGATAGTAGACCGCCAGCAGAAACAGGGTCAGGACCAGAAACAGGGCGCTGTAGACCGGGTTGGGGTGCAACACCACCAGGCCGGCGACAAGGACCAGCGGAACGGCCAGGGCAAAAAACGTGATCGGGTCCATACGCTATTCCACCAGGAGAATGACCAGGGCGGTGGCCATCACATTGACCAGCGCGAGCGGCAGCAGAATCTTCCAGCCCAGGCTGATCAGCTGATCGTAACGAAAGCGGGGCAGGGTCCAGCGAATCATGATCTGCAGCCAGCAGAAAAAGATGACCTTGAGGGTAAACGCGCCGACCTGCAGCAGGCTGACCAGCAGCGACGGCAGGCCGATGCTCAGCCCGCCCGGGAACTGAAACCCCTCGCGGACCAGAAAAGGCACCTGCCAGCCGCCAAAAAACAGCGTCGTCACCAGCGCCGCGACCACCACCACCTCGACAAAATCGACCAGCATGAAGGTCGCCTGCTTCATGCCCGAGTATTCGGTGAAATAGCCCGAGATCAGCTCCGACTCGGCCTCCGGCAGATCGAACGGGTTGCGTTTGCTCTCGGCAATGCCGGCGGTCAGAAAGATGAAAAAGGCGACCGGCTGCAAGAAAATCCCCCAGGCCGGGATCACCCCGCCCCACAGCTGGCCCTGGGCGCGCGAGATAACCTGGAGGTCAAGCGTACCAAAGCTCAGCACCACCCCGATCAGCGACAGGCCCATGGCGATCTCATACGAGATCATCTGGGCCGAGCCGCGAATGCCGCCCAGCAGCGCCCAGCGGTTGTTGGACGCCCAGCCGCCCAGCACCACGCCGTACACCCCCAGCGAGACCATGGCCAGAACGTACAGCAGGCCGACGTTGAGCGAGGCTGCCTGCAGGGTGATGGTCCGCTCGCCGATCACCAGCACATCCCCGAACGGGATGACCAGAAAGGTAATCAGAATCGGCAGCAGGGCAATGATCGGGGCCAGGGTGTGCAACACACGGTCGGCCCCGGGCGGAATGAAGTCTTCCTTGGTGATCAGCTTGAGCGGATCGGCCACCAGGGTGTTGATCAGGCCGAAGTTGAACGGCAGCTTGCCAAAAATGGCGGCCCGGTTGGCGCCGATCCGGTCCTGCAACACCGCGCTGCCCTTGCGCTCAACCCACAGCAGCAGCCCGCCCAGGTTGATGACCATGAACAGGACCAGCAGGGTGAGCACAAAAGAAATGATGAAATCCAGCATGCGCGCGTCAGGCTTTCTCGGCTAAACCGTCGAGCAGATGCCCGACCCGGTCCGGGGTCAGGTTTTCGTGATAGTCGTCATTGACCTGGACGACCGGGGCCGTGCCGCACGAGCCCAGGCACTCGACCTCGCTCAGCGAAAAGACCTGGTCGGCCGTGGTCTGGCCCAGCCCGATGCCGAGCTTGTCCTGGACGCAGTCCACGATCCGGTCTGAACCCCGCAGGCGGCACGACAGATTGGTACACACCTGGAGGTGAAACCGACCCATCGGCTTCCTGTACAGCATGGTATAGAACGAGGCCACCGAGGCCACATAGGCGGGTGACAGCTCAAGCAGCTGGGCGATATACTCCATGACCTCCAGGCTCAGATAGCCGAACTCCTGCTGGGCCAGCCAGAAGGTCGGCAGCAGGGCCGCCTGCTTGGTCGGATAGTGGCTCAGAGTCTCCTCAAAGCGCTGGTAGGTCGCGTCTGAAAATTGTACCGCCATGCCGAATCTGCTGAATCCTTGGCTATCGGTCGCACTCGCCACCGATCATGTTGACCATGCCGAAGGTGGTGATGATATCGGATATCAGGTGGCCTTTGAGCATCGTGCCGAGTGCGGCCATGCCAAAGAAGCACGGCGGACGAACCCGGACCCGGTACGGTCGGCCGCTGCCGTCGCTGACCAGGTAGAAGCCCAGTTCGCCGTTAGCCCCCTCGACCGGGATATAGACCTCGCCGGGCGGGATTTTCACCCCCTCAATGACCAGCTTGAAGTGGTTCATCAAGCCCTCGATATTGCCGTACACGTCCTTTTTGTCGGGCAGGCTGATGCGGGGATCGTCAACCCGGATGGGACCCTCGGGCAGCTGCTCCAGGGCCTGCTCAATCATGCGCTTGCTCTGCCGGAGTTCTTCAAAGCGGACCGCAAAGCGGTCGTAATTGTCGCCCTGGGTGCCGGTCGGAATATCGAAGTCGAGCCGGTCGTAGACCAGGTACGGCTGGGAGCGACGGATATCGTGGGGGATGCCGGTCGCCCGCAACAGCGGACCGGTCAGGCTGTAGGACACCGCGTCCTGCTGGGAGATGGCGCCGACCCCGGACATACGCTCAATGAAAATCCGGTTCTTTGACAGCAGCTGATCGCAGTCGGACAGGATTTTGTCGATATCCCCAAACGTGTCGCGCACCCGCTCGGCAAAGCCGTGAGGCACATCCTGGGTCACCCCGCCGACCCGGGCATAGCTGACGGTCAGCCGCGCCCCGGTCACGGCCGAGACCAGGTCGTAGAGCAGCTCGCGCGTTTCCATCATGTAGAAGCCGACCGAGATGGCGCCGGCCTCGGCCGCCGCCATGCCCAGACAGGTCATGTGGTCGGTGATGCGCGAGATCTCGCTCATGATGGTCCGAATATACTGGCAGCGTTCCGGCACCTCGATTTCCAGCAGCTTCTCGGCCGCCAGGGCAAAGGCCACATTATTGATGAGCGGCGAGGCGTAGTTCAGCCGGTCGGTGTAGGGCACAACGTGGTTCCAGGTGCGCTGCTCGCACATCTTCTCAAAGCCGCGGTGCAGATAGCCGATCTCGGTCTCAAGGTTAAGGATTTTTTCGCCGTCGAGGGTCAGGTCGAACTTGATCGTGCCGTGGGTGGCCGGATGGGACGGCCCCATCTGCAGGGACATCACCTCCGAGGTCGGGTCCAGGCTTTCGGCGGCCGGGGGTGCCTCTTGTGCCATGTTATTTTTTATTCCACGGGTTGGCGATCGGGTCGCGCTCTTCGACCAGGGGCTGGCGCTTGGCGACCGGATAATCCTTGCGCAGCGGATGGCCCTGAAACTCTTCGTACATCAGAATCCGGGTGAGCTTGGGATGATCCCGGAACGACACCCCGAACATGTCCCAGACCTCGCGCTCCAGCCAGTTGGCCGCCTTCCACAGTGCGGTCACCGACGGCAGCCAGGCCTCGTCCTCGGCCACCCGGACCTTGACCCGCAGGCGGTGGTTGAGCCGCAGCGAGTACAGGTGGTAGACCACCTCAAAGCGCGGCTCCTGGCCAAAAAAATCGACCGCGCTCAGATCGACCAGCATATTCAAGGCAAACTCGGGGTCGTCTCTGAGGCGGGTCAGCACCTCAATCAGGTCGGCCCGCTCCAGCACGATCGTGGCGTTGTCGTGGTGCGTATGGCTCTCGACAATCTTGCCCGAAAAGGCGCTCTCGGCTTTGCTCAGCAGCTCCATGGCCGTCTCGCTCGTCGTCGGCCTAGGCCGACTCAAGTGCCCCTTTTTTGATCACATACACCAGCCCGACCGCCAGAATCAGGACAAAGACCAGCATTTCCACAAAGCCGAACAGCCCCAGCCGGCGAAACACCACCGCCCAGGGGTAGAGAAACACCACCTCAAGGTCAAACACGATGAACAGAATGGCGACCAGGTAGAACTTGACCGAGAATCGGCCCCAGGCCGAACCGCTCGGCGGGTTGCCACACTCGAACGGCTCATCTTTGACTGCGGAATGCTGCCGGGGGCCGAACAGGGTGCTGGCAAAGACCATGGCCCCCGCCACCGCCCCGGCTAAGATCAGCGCTATCAGGACCGGAACGTACTGCTCCATATTCCCCTCGATCAAAATGGACGATGATGACCAACTGAGCCGGAAGAGATCATCGTCCACTTTGCATGCCGCAGGCATAAAAACAGAGGCCGTCAGGGGTGTCAAGCCAGGACACGGTCATGCCCCCAGTTTCTTGCGGTCCCAACCCGGAGGTGGTACAACCCCGCATGTGGGAGAGGTGCCAGAGTGGCCGATTGGGCACGACTGGAAATCGTGTGTACCTTTACCGGTACCGAGGGTTCGAATCCCTCCCTCTCCGTCAGTGGTGATAGCTAGGTCCTGCGCAAGGGAGTTCGGGAACCCCGTCAGGTCCGGAAGGAAGCAGCGGTACCGATTTCATCTCTGTGCCGCAGGGTAGCCTAGCTATCACCACTGACGGCAGAAGGGCGGCTCTCCGCAGCGTTGCTAGCCATGAGTTATCTCGTCCTCGCCCGCAAGTGGCGGCCCCAGACCTTCGATCAGGTGGTTGGCCAGGAGCATGTGACCCGGACCCTGCAGAACGCGATTCAGAGCGGCCGGATCGCCCACGCGTTCTTGTTCACCGGCCCGCGTGGCGTCGGCAAGACGACCATCGCCCGGCTGCTGGCCAAGGCTCTGAACTGTGAGGGCGGACCGACGCCCCAGCCCTGCAACAGCTGTAGCAACTGCACCGAGATTACCGCCGGCAGCTCAATCGACGTGCTGGAGATTGACGGCGCCTCGCATACCGGGGTCGATCACGTCCGCGATATTACCGAAGGGGTGCAATACCGCCCGGCCAAGAGCCGCTTCCGGGTGGTCATTATCGACGAAGTCCACATGCTGTCGAACGCGGCCTTTAACGCCCTGCTGAAAACCCTGGAGGAGCCGCCGGCCCACGTCAAGTTCATCTTTGCCACCACCGAGGTCCAGAAAATTCTGGCCACGATCATGTCGCGCTGCCAGCGCTACGATTTCAAACGGATTCCGCTGCGCGATTTGCTCGGCCAGCTGAGCGCCCTGGCCGAGCACGAAGGCTTCGCGTGCGACGAGGTCGGCCTGTCCCTGATCGCGCGTGAGGCGGACGGCAGTCTGCGGGATGCCGAGTCGCTGCTTGAGCAGGTCGTGACCTGGGGTGACGGTCAGGTCAACGCCCAGACCGTCCGCCAGGCGCTCGGGGTGGCCGACCGCCAGGTCCTGTTTCAGATTGTCGAGGCCATCCTGGCCAACGACCCGGCTGCGGTGCTGCGCATCGCCGGCGATCTGTACGAATACGGCTACGATCCGCGTCGGCTGTGCCGCGATCTGCTGGAACACTTTCACCATCTGGTCATCATCAAGGTGTGCGCCGACCCGGCCGTGCTGAGCGACCTGCCCGACCATGAAGTCACCGCGGTCCAGGACCAGGCTGCCAAGCGCTCGCTCGAAGACATCCAGCGTCTGTTCAGTCTGCTGTTGCGGGCCGAGGAAGAGATCAACCAGACCGCCTATCCCCAGCTGGCGGTCGAAATGAGCCTGGTCAAGCTGGCCAGCCAGCCGCCGGTCATGCCGATTGACGAGGCCCTGGCCCAGCTTCGGGCGCTGGGCGAGCAACTCACCAGCCCAAACCTGGACCGAGGGCGTCCCGCCCTCGCCCCCCCGGCCGGTGCGCAGGAGCCAAGACCGGCTGTCGCGCCCAAGTCAGACCCGGCCGACTCTTTGGTGTCCGATCCACGCCCGTCCGCGCCACCCGCCCCCAGCCTGAGGCCCGACACGCCCCCCCCGACCAAAACGCCCCACTTACAGCCGGTTCCTGACTCTCCGCCCAGCCCCGGCAACGAAGACCCTTGGGAGCGCCTGTTGGCCGCAGTCCAAAAGGACAAGCTGTCGCTGTTTTTTGCCCTCAAATCGGGTCAGCTGCACGACCTCGATCAGACCGTGCTGACCATTGGGGTGCGCAAAGAGCCGTATTTCAAAGAACTCACCCGCCAAGAGAACCGCACGATTCTGGAAGAGGCCGCAGGCCGGGTCTTTGGTCGGCCGCTGAGGATTGCGGTCACCAAGGGCGAGCCGCCACAGGCCGCCACACAAACTGAGCCAAACGGTACGGCCGCTCCGGCGTCCCCAAACGGGTCGCCGCCGGTTGCGGCCAGCCCTGCCGACGGACCAGCCGGAACGCGTTCCGGCAGTCCAGCGGCGACGGACGAAGACCCGCTGGTCCGAACCGTGCTCGACGTGCTGGGCGGAGAAGTCCAGAAGACCCGTATCCGGGGCGGCAGCGGTCGCCAGGGCGGGCAATGATACGCCCCTGAGCAGAAAACCTCAGCGTCCGCCGTCAAGGCACAGACAGGAGTCGGTATGGCAGATTTTAATATTGGCGACATCATGAAACAGGCCCAACAGCTCCAGAGCCGGCTCAGCCAAGTCCAGGAACAGGCCGCCCGCAAGACCGTCACCGCCACCGCCGGCGGCAGCATGGTCAGCGCCGAGGTCAACGGTGGGCTGGAGCTGGTCTCGCTGACCATCGATCCGGTGCTGCTGGACGGCGACGAGGTGGACAGAGAGATGATTCAAGACCTCGTCCTTGCGGCCGTCAATCAGGGCATCAACCAGGCCAAGAAGATGATGGCCGATGAGGTCGGCAAGCTGACCGGTGGACTCAAAATTCCCGGCCTGACCCCATGAACCTCACCCCGTCTCTGGCACGTCTGGTCGAGCAGCTCGGCAGGCTGCCCGGCATTGGCGAAAAAACGGCCACCCGCCTGGCCATGTTCATTCTGAACGCCGACCGTGAGTATGCCGAGGCGCTGGCCGAGGCGGTCTGGGCGGTCAAGGCTGAAACGACTCTGTGTCAAGAGTGCTTTGGCCTGGCCGAAGGCGAGCGCTGCGCCATCTGTCTCGATCCCAAGCGCAACGACGAGGCCATCTGTGTGGTTGAAGAGCCGGCCGACCTGATAGCGCTGGAGAAGGTCCACGAGTATCGGGGCAGATATCACGTCCTGCACGGGGTCTTGTCGCCCCTCGACGGCATCGGTCCCGAAGAACTCAAGATCGCCCCGCTGCTGGACCGGCTGCGGCGCGGCGCAGCCCAGGAGGTCATCGTCGCCACCAATCCGACTACCGAGGGCGAAGCCACCGCGCTGTATCTGGCCAAAGTCATCAAGCCGCTCGGTCCGCGGGTCAGCCGTATCGCCCGTGGCATTCCCATGGGCGGCGACGTGGAATACACCGATGTCGTGACCCTGGGCCGGGCCCTCGAAGGGCGGCGGGAGATGTAGCCGCCCGGCTCGGCTGGACAACGCGCCATACTTTACACCCGCCCGGCCCTTTGCTACAAAAATCTGCCCAGACTGCTGCACGCACGCATGTGATCCTCGGTAGCTCAACCGGCAGAGCAATCGGCTGTTAACCGATGGGTTGTAGGTTCGAATCCTACCCGAGGAGCCATCTTTCCACCGCCAACTCGGGCGCCTCGATAGCTAACGCGAAGCCCCGGAGGATCACCCCTTCGGGGCTTCGTCGTATCTGGCGCTTTTCCAAAGAGTGACGCCCCTTCCTACTTGGTCCTCGTTTCTCCGGTTCGTAAATTCAACCTGGGATGCCGCGTGCAACCAGATTGACGAATCACTTCAGGAGCGCCGTTTCGGCTCGTTAGCCGAAGGCTCCCGCGAGATGGTCGAAGGCCCGTTTCAGTTCACCGAGCTGCTGGATGTCGGCCACTTCGTCCCGGTTGTTGGATGTTGACAAAATTGCTACGTAATTTGCGCACCCTATAACTCGATGGCAACGCGGAAAACAACGAAGGGGAATAACCATGCCAGGGCGTGTAACCAGCGATTTTATGCTTGTCGGTAGCCTACCCTCAGCAAGCACCGAGGATGCTTTGCGCACGTGTGGGCCTTTGTTCGGAGATTGCTGTTTTGCCTTACCCGACGGTGAGACCGGCAATCGGGCGCTGTGGATTTGCCAGGAAGCGAACTGGCTCTTTCGCCCCCACCCGGCTATCGAAACCTTGCAAATGCCCAAAGACACTCCGCCGGGTTTTGACGACTGGGTGCCGGGGCACCAATGGGATATGCAGGAATTTCGCGTGAGGCCTGGTGTTTCCTCGTTCAAGCTCGATAGCTGGTTACGGATAGACGACGCCATCGAGTCCTACCAAACGTTCTCCGCGCTGCGCGAGGAAGGCGTCATACCGGCGGGCGTCCGTTTTCAGATTGGTCTGCCCTATCCGAACAGTGCAATTGGCATGTGGTTTCGAGAAGATTTCGCCCACGATTACCCCATCGTGGCGGCGGCCTACGAGGATCTTGCTGAAAAACAACTCGACCGCTTGTTCCAGGCGGTGCCAGCCGATGACATCGCGATTCAGTGGGACGTCTGTGTGGAGGTGCTCGACATCGAGGGGATCTTGCAATGGATGACCAAAGACAAGTCGTGGGACCGTTATGCCGATCCGCTCCCGCGGCTGGCGCGGATCGTCCCGGAGCAGGCGCTGCTCGGTTATCATTTTTGTTACGGCACTTTTCCCGCCTGGCCGATGTTCGAGACGAAAGACATGGGGCTGGTAGTGCGTATGGCGAATGAAGCCGTGGCAGCGGCGGGGCGTCCTGTCGACTTCCTCCATCTCGCCGGGTCGAAAACGAGCCGCAGCGACGACGATTCCTTCTATGCGCCGCTGACCGATCTTCATGTCGGTGATGCCCGGGTGTTTCTGGGTCTGGCGATGAATGTCGATGGCGCGGTCGGCCTCAAACTGCGCGAGACGACCGCGCGCCGCTACCTGGAGGATTTCGGGGTGGCGAACTACTGCGGTTTCGGGCGCCAACCCGGCGTCAATCCGCTCGAGACGATGCGCGCGCACCGGCGCCTGGTCGATGCGTTTCGGTCTTAGCGCCGGGCGGCTTTTCAACCGGTCGCAAACTTTCCAGGGGAGCGCTTGGCCTTAGAGTGCTTACACCTTACCCTCAGAACTTCTCTTTCAAGGACACTGTTGAGACACAGCTCGCACGTCTGCGAACAGAACCAAATTGAGGGGAAGAAAATCGCACACGCCTATGACCAATGAGATGCAACAAAAAGAGAAATCCGCGACAACGGCGCTTCCGCCTCCCCCGAGCCGCCAGATTTTCGTAAGTCACTGTCGTGAGCCGAACCTGATCAGATTGCCGTCCGGATCATAGACATACAATTCGGCCATGCCCCAGGCTGTCTTCGTGACGACTTGCAGGGTTCCTAATTTCGCGCTCAGCTCCTCATGCAGGGCAGAAATATCCGCCACACGCACGTAACACGAGGTATTCTCGGCGATGTATCTGTCATCGTAGGCCCAGAAGTGGAATCTCCGTGTCACCGCGTGCGGCCATGCCATACGAGAAGTCCTCAATATACCGGGTCTTGAAGCCAAGAGACTCCTCAAAGAATTTCAGTGTTCGCGCAAGGTCCAGCGACGCCAGGATGGGGACAGCTTTCCCGAACGCATAATTGGTCTCGGTCATTTTTTCCTCCCGGTTGAGTTGACTCAAGGAATGGCCTTGAGGGATGGCCAGATACCTGCTCGACTCGGTCATCGTCAGCGACCACTTTAACGGCGTTGAGGCAGCGACGGTGTTTCTTGCCGCCCACGGGGGCGACTGCGCGACTTCCGTCATTTCAAAAGGAAGAATACCACCATATGGATACCGCTCCCAGCGTCTCCACGAGCGAGAGGGGATGGGGAGGAGGGGAAAAACGGTGAAGCGATCACAGAACCGGGTTACTGCCAGCCTCAGCCCGGGAGCAGCTTGAGCAGGGCCACAATGACCCCGCCCTGGGCAATCAGCGCTCCCGTCATCCACTTGAGCAGATCGGATTTGACCTCGGCGAGATTGGCCTTCGTCTCTTGGCGCAGGGCGTCGATATCCCGGTGGATGGCAGCGACATCGGCTTGAGTGGCCAGGTTGGAGTTGAGCAGATGAACCTGCTCATCGGCCAGGACTTCGGCCTGCTGCTCGGTAAAGCCGTTCTCGGTCAAATGCTTGACGAACCGATGGGTGTCAAAGGCAATCGCTGCGGCCATGGACCGGGACTATAGCATAGTCCAAGTGAGCGGGGCAGGTCTGCACCAGCCTTGGTGCTGTCCTATTTTGAACTGTAAGCCACTGTTTCTGTTGAGGGAAAAACCTCAAATTAGGACAGTACCCCAGCCTTTCTGCATCTGCGGATAACAGTCCTTGCTGTGGGGTGTGGGTTATCTCCGGCCCAGCGACCGCCGCACGACTGGCGAGCGCAGGTTCCTGGAAACGTGCATCACACGTTGAAAAAGGGGGACTGGGGGGGATTTTTCTCTTCCAGCCTCTCGCGGACCACGCTGATAATGCGCTCTGTCACCGCCTCTGGCTCCTGGAGTACCTGGAGATTATCAAGCTGAGCGGTAGGGGCGGGTTTCAAACCCGCCCCTATGCGGAGGTGGGACAGTTCAGTGATGGACCGGGCACTGGCCGGCTCCGGCGGGCGTGTCATGCTCGACCGGGCACTGGCCGGTGTCGTGCCGCTCGGCACGCGGCAGGCCCTTGGGCACCCCGTGACGGCGCTGGTACCGCACCCGGCAGGGGCTGGCCGGCCACTTGGTCTTGGCGCCCGACACGGCCTTCGGGGCCGGGTCGAGCAGACTGAACTCGTAGTGCTGGAGCAACAGGGTCAGCACGACCTTCATTTCCAGATAGGCGAAATTGACCCCCGCACAGCGATGGATGCCGCCACCGAAACCGATCAGGCTGTGCTGATTGCGGGATTCGTCGCGTTCCGGCGAAAAGCGCTCCGGCACGTAGCGGTCGGGGTCGGGAAACACGTCCGGCATGCGGTGCGATACCGACGGCGCGGCAAACACCTGAGTGCCCTGCGGCACCTGAAAGCCGTCGATCTCCAGGTCCTCGGCTGCGGTCCGCATCAGGATGTAGGCCACCGGATGGAGCCGTTCGGTTTCCTTGACCGCCCAGTCCATGCGCACCAACTGGCGCACGTCGGCCATGGCCAGGTCCTGGCGGTCGCCAATTTTGGCGTCCTGGTCATCAATCACCGTGTGCAGATAGTCGGGATGCTGGAGCAGGTCGATCAGCGCCCAGCTGATATGACCGGCGGTCGTTTCGTGGCCGGCCCAGACCAGCAGCAGAATCAGGTTGATGGTCATCTCTTCGTCGAGCAGCCTGCCGTCGGAAAAACGCGATTCGACCAGGGTCTGGAGGAAGTCGGGCGGATCGACCGGCTGCTGGCGACGGGAGCGGATCAACTCGCCCAGAACCCGGTGCAGCTTCTTCTTGGCCTTCTGGCTTCTGAGCAGCTTGGGCAGGGGTAGCCACAGCGGCAGGACCGGCTCCATGCCAGCCGAGAAATGCCGGAAGTCGGTAAAGAACTCCCAGCCCAGGCGGCTCCGAAAATCCGAGCCCAAAAATGAGTGGGCGGCGATGTTCATGACCAGCGGACCGAGGGTCGGAATCAGGTCGAAGGAACCGCTGTCGCCCAGCTGGTCCATCAGATCGACGGTCTCCCGGACCATGGTCGAGACATACTGGGTCATCTGCTGGCCCTGGAAACGGGGCATCAGAATGGACCGCTGTTCCAGGTATTCCTCGAACTCGGCAAAGAAATAGAACCGCTCGTGGAACATCTTGATAAAGAACGGGTAGCCCTCCCGAATCGACAGCAATTTATCGGTTTCGGCGAAAAAGAAGCGGTTGTTTTCAGGGCCCAGGAGGATGACCGCCGGCTTGTTGCCGAGCCGCACGGAAAAGACCACGCCGTGCTCCTGATAGCCGCGTTCCAGGAGCGGAATCGGGTCTCTGAGAAATTGGAGCGCGTGTCCAACCACCGGGGCCGAACCGCTGACTGTCGGGGGTAATGCAAGCGCTTCCATAGTGTCCTCCTTGTGGTGTCATGCCGTCCGCGACGGCAGGCGAACCGTGGCCGTGGCCCGCACCGACAGCTCGTCGTTCTGATTCTTCGCCGTTTGGGCGATTTCGACATAGTGGGCCTTGTCCTGTTCGAAGATGCGCGTGACTTCTCCGCTGATATACAGCGTATCGCCGACCGGATTGTGACGCCGAATTTCCACATGGATGTGGCGCAGAAAACCGGCATCGCCCATCCAGTCAGTTATATGATGGGTCATCCACGAGGTGCGCTCGGGGCCGTAGTCATAGGCGTCGGGCGTACCGACCAGGGTGGCCAGGTCGCCGTCCCAGTGGACCCGTTCGGGCACGTCGGGAATGCCGAAGCGGTCCGCAATGCCCAGGCCGGGATGTTTCTTGAGCTGCTTCCAGGCCAGCCGGTTGGCCCGGATGTACAGGCCGCCCCAGCCCTGGGCGTAGCAGATGAAGCCCGTCACCGTCATCGGTCCCTTGACCATGCCGGGCAGGCTGTCGCCGACCCGCACGTCCTCAATATAGCGCGGGGTCGCCCCCCGGATTCTCTCCTCGGCGTACTGGGCGAAGATCCCGGCAATGTCGTCGCGCGAATACTGGACCGGCCGGCGTTGTTTGACCTCGGTGTACTTTGTGCCCCGCTCGCGGGCGGTATCGCGCTCGGTCCGAAAACACCAGCTGTCGCCGCTGGCGACCAAGACGTTGTTCTGGTTGGAGTACTCGACGTGGTAGACCTGCTGAATCGCCCGGCCGGCAAAGTGGGTGTCGTGCTCGATCAGGTCTTTGAGCCAGGCTGTGGTGGTAAACGCATCGCCGCGCAGCATGGGCGCGTGCCAGTCGATATCGGCCCCGGCCCACATGGCGTGCACGCCGGGCAGGCCGCCGACATAGCCGCTCAGGATACGGTTCAGCGGAAACACGAACGACGGCGGTGCGACCAGGCTGCCGTAGGCGGTGGTGGCGGCGTAGTCGGGGTCGCACCACAGCGGGTTGTCGTCGCCGATGCCGTGGGCGTAGTGGCGAATGTTGTCGCGGGTGGCCTCGTAGCACCAGGGTTCCAGCGAGTCCTCAATCGGCACCCCGATCAGCTGCCGCAGTTTGCCCAGGGATTCGTCGGTAATCAGGGAAAAACGTTGTTCTGCCATGCGGTTTCTTTTTCCTTCCGTTCAGTCCTGCATACCAGCTTGGTCGCGGCATTCAAGACCGCGCAGCGCCACGCGACGCCACGGCTGTTGAAAAGCCGGGGCAGAAGTCTATCATGGCAGGCTTAGTCTGGCAGGCTCGATGAAGGAGGGTACGGCATGCAAGGACTCGAAGGTGTCAAGGTTGTCGAGTTGGGACAGCTGGTCTCGGCCTCATACGCCGGCAAAATCATGGCCGACCTGGGGGCCGACGTGGTCAAGGTCGAGGAACCGGGCGGAGACTTGGCCCGGCGGCGCGGGCCGTTTCCCGGCGGTTTGGCCGACCCGGAAAAGAGCGGCCTGTTCCTGGCGCTGAATACCAACAAGCGCGGCATCACGCTCGATCTGGCTCGGGAGCAGGACCGGCTCGCCCAGCTCGTCGCCTGGGCCGACATCGTGGTCCACAATTACCCGGCCGCCCAGATGGCGGAGCGGGGCATCGACTACGACGCCTTTCGACGCATCAACCCCGGGCTGGTCCTGTGTTCGATCACGCCGTTTGGGCTGACCGGGCCGTATAAGGACTATAACGCCTATGAGCTGAACGTGTCCCACGGCGGCGGCTGGGGTTGGCTGAGCCCGGGCGCCTCGGACTTCCCGGACCTCCCGCCGCTGAAGGTCGCCGGCCACCAGTGCGATTTTCAGGGCGGCGTGTCGGGCGCCATGGCGTCCCTGGCCGCCTATCACCGGGCTCTGGAAACCGGTTCCGGGGAGCATATCGACCTGTCCACCCAGGCTTTTATCGCCGCCTTTCTGGAGCAGAATTTTGTCTACTACTCGTACAGCGACCGGATTGCCTCGCGCCTGGGAAAACGCCTGCTGTACCCGTGGGGCATCTTCGAGTGCCAGGACGGACTGCTCTTTATTCTGGCGGTCGAAGAAGATCAGTGGGAGCGCATCGTCGAACTGATGGACAAGCCCGAGTGGGCCGGCTGGGAAATCTTCGAAGGCGCTACCGAGCGGTCCAAAAACCAGGACGTGATGAAGATGTACCTGGACGAGTGGGTCAAAGACTGGAAGGTCGAGGAGCTGTGGCACCAGGCCCAGTCACGGCGGATCTGTTTTGCGCCGGTGTTCGGCATGGAGCAGCTGAGCAAGCAGGAACAGCTGCGGTCCCGGAATTTCTTTGTTGAGGTGAATCATCCCAAGGCCGGGACGGTCACCCAGCTCGGCCCACCCTACCAGCTGCGCGAACCGTGGTGGCAGATCCGTCGCCCGGCCCCGCTGCTGGGCCAGCATACCGACGAAGTCCTGGACGCGCTGCCGCCGACTCCGGCTCCCCGGCCGCCGGCCCCCAGCCCCAAAACCCGTCGTCCGCTTGAGGGCGTGCGGGTTGCCGACTTCACCTGGGTCTGGGCCGGCCCCTACGGCACGATGTACCTGACCCACCTCGGGGCCGAGGTCATCAAGATCGAGTCCAACACCCGCATCGATATCACCCGCCGCCTGCCGCTGTATCCCACGGGCATGGAAGCCGGAGTCAACCGCTCGGGGCTGTTCAACCAGTGGAGCCTGGGTAAAAAGAGCGTGCTGATCAACTTTGCCCAGCCCGAGGGTCTGGCCGTAGTCAAGGAGTTGATTGAGAACAGCGATGTGGTGGTCGATAATTTTGCGACCGGGGTGATGGAGCGCTTGGGCCTGGGTTATGACGAGCTGGTCAAGATCAAGCCCGACATCATCATGGCCTCGATTTCCGGCTATGGCCACAGCGGCCCGCTCCAGAACTACATGGGCTACGGCCCGGCCATTGCGCCGCTGACCGGGCTGTCGGCCATGACCGGTTATGCCGGCGGCCCGCCCCAGGAGGTCGGCATTTCCTACGGCGATCCCAACAGCGGCATTCACGCCGCGGTGGCCGTGACCGCCGCCCTGGCCGCCCGCAAACGGACGGGCAAAGGCCAGTATATCGACGTGTCGCTGTGGGAGTCGGTGGCCGCGCTGGTGCCCGAGGGCTGGATGGACTACGCCATGAACGGCCTTGAACCGACCCGCCGCGGCAACCGCGACCCGCTGATGGCCCCGCATAATTGTTTCCGGTGTGCGGGCGAGGACGAGTGGGTGTCGATTGCCTGCGGCACCGACGCCGAGTGGCAGGCCCTGTGTGGGGCCATGGACCAGGCCGGGCTGGGCGCGGACGCCCGGTTCCGAACCGTCCAGGACCGCAAGGCCAACGAGGACGAGCTGGACAACATCATCACCGCCTGGACCCGGACGCGCGACAAGTGGCAGGTGACCGAGACCTTGCAGGCTCGGAGCGTGGCCGCCTTTCCGTCCATGAACAGCAAGGACTTGGCCGACGACCCGCACCTCGCGCAACGGGGCTTCTTTGCCGAGCTGCCGCACGCCGAGGTCGGCCTCCGCAAGCACACCGGCATTCCCTGGCTGCTCAGCGAGTCGCCCAACGGGGTGCAGAGCCCGGCCCCGCTGCTGGGCCAGCATACCGATCAGGTCATGCGGGACGTGCTGGGCTATTCCGACGAGCACATCGCGCAACTGAAGGAACGGCAGGTTTTATATTAGGGATTGGGGCGGCGAGGGAATCTCGTAGGGACGGGTTTCAAACCCGTCCCTACCGCTGTTCACTGGGCGACAAAGCCGCCGTCGACCGGCAGCTGGGTGCCGGTCACAAACGACGCGGCCGGCGAGCACAGCCAGACCACCGCCCGGGCGATTTCCTCGGGCTGGCCGATCCGCCCGACCGGATGGACGCTGGCGAAGCGCTCTTCGAGGTCGGGATTTTTCTGTAGCCCACGCTCGAACATCGGCGTCTTGATTACCCCCGGACACACCGCGTTGACCCGAATGCCGGCCTTGGCGTATTCCAGGGCGGCCGTCTTGGTCAGGCCGTTCACCCCGTGTTTGCTGGCCACGTAGGCTGGGCCGTAGCGAAAGCCGACCAGGCCGGCGACCGAGGCGGTGTTGACAATCGCGCCCCCGCCGTGGCCGAGCATGTGCTGGATTTCGTACTTCATGCACAGCCACACGCCTTTCAGGTTGATGCGAATGACCTGCTCCCAGCGCTCTTCCGCATAGTCGGCGGTCTTGGCCATGCCGCCCTCGATGCCGGCATTGTTGAACGCGCAGTCGAGACGGCCGTAGGTCTCGACGGTTTGCCCGATCAGGGCTTCGACCTGAGCCGCCTGGGTGACATCGGTTTTGATGAAGGTGGCCTGGCCGCCTGCGGCGCCGATGAGCCGGACCGTCTCCTGGCCGGCCTCAGCCAGCACATCCGACACCACCACCCGGGCGCCCTGGTGGGCGAACTCCAGCGCGGTCGCCCGGCCGATTCCGCCGCTGCCGCCCGTCACCAGAGCCGCCTGTCCGTCAAGCCTTCCTGCCATGTCGTTTCTCCTTTTCTCCTAGTCGGTGGACGCTGGTGCGCCGGCCCGCAGCTCCTCGACCTCGTCCGGGTCGGGCATGAGCACAAACTCGGGATAGGATTCGATGCCGAGTTCCATCGCATCCTGGCCGATCTCTTCGACGTTGCGCGCGACCCGAACGCCCAAGAGCTTTTCCAGGGCCAGCCAGGTCAGCCACGAAGTCCCGAACACGAAGACGCCGACCGCAACCACCCCCAGGAGCTGGACGCCGAGGTTTCCGCCGGCCGCGATGCAGACCGCCAGCGTGCCCCAGATGCCGGCGACCAGATGGGCCGGAATCGCCCCAACCACATCGTCCAGCTTCAGGGTCTCCAGCAGTTTGATGCCGCCCAGGCACAGTGCGCTGCCCAGCGCCCCGATGATGACCGCCCAATAATGCTCGACAATGTCGGGTCCGGCGGTAATCGACACCAGACCGGCAATAGCGCCGTTGAGGATGGCCAGCAGATCGATCCGGCCGAAGATGGGCCGCGACAGAAACAGGGCGGCCACGACCCCTGCCGAGGCGGCCAGATTGGTGTTGGCCAGCACATTGCTCATAGCCACCGCATCGGTCACGCCGCCCAGGGCGAGTTGCGAGCCACCGTTGAAGCCGAGCCAGCCAAACCACAGGATCAGGACGCCCAGGGTCACCAGCGGCACGTTTGAGGGGGGCGTGATTTTGACGCCGCCGTCGGACCGAAACTTGCCTATTCTCGGCCCGACGATGATGACGCCGGCCAGCGCAGCCCAGCCGCCGGTCGAGTGCACGATGGTGGAGCCGGCGAAGTCCTGAAATCCCATCTGGTTGAGCCAGCCCTCCCCCCACGTCCAGGCGCCGACAATGGGGTAGATGATCGCCGTCAAAATAGCCGTAAAGGCCAGGAACGACCACAGCTTGACCCGCTCGGCCAGCGCCCCCGACACGATAGAGGCTGCGGTGGCGACAAAGACCATCTGAAAGAACCAGTCCGACATGGTCGCGTAGCTCTGGCCGAGGACTGCGGCCCGGGCTTCGTCCTGGCCGGACAACAGGGCCAGCTCATCCGCCGAGGGACCATACAGAAAGGAGACCGAGCCGATCCAGGCGCCGACATCGACGTACATGAGGTTGTAGCCGATGAAGTAGAAGGTCAGCCCGGCGATCGAGTACAGGCCGATGTTTTTGAGGCAGATGACAGACGCGTTCTTGGTCCGTACCGAGCCGGACTCCAGCATGGTGAAGCCGGCGCACATCCACATCACCAGCGCGCCCCAGATGAGAAACGAGAAGGTGTTGAGGACAAACTGCGACTCGTCGTCTATGGCCGCCTGGGCGGTGTCGGCCAGCAACACGAGGCCGCCGAGCGCCGCCAATACGCCGGCTGCCAGCGGGCGATAGGCGCGCGGCCTTGATTCGTACCCGTTCATGTTCGCCTCCCGGTTCGTGGTGGACCGCCCGCTGCTCTTGGTCACAACTGCGTCCCTATTCACATGCAATATGTTCCATATGTCCTCCTTTTCCCTTCCACAGCCTGAACACATGGCGGCTCTTCACCCGTCTTGGAGCAGGGCCTCCAACACTCTGCGCGGGTGGTCCGCGGCTTTGGCGACTTTCTTCCAGTGCTTTTTCACTTTGCCGTCCGGTCCTACCCAGACGGTCGAGCGGATGACGCCCAGCGTCTTTTTGCCGTACAGCGTTTTCTCACCGTAGGCCCCGTACTTGGTCATGACTTTCTTGTCGGGGTCGCACAGCAGCGAAAACGGCAGCCGGTGTTTGGTGACAAACTGTTGGTGTGAGGCTTGACTGTCGGGAGAGATGCCGAGCACGGTCGCCCGTCGCTCCTGGATAGCGTGCCAGACATCGCGAAAACCGCAGGCTTCTTTGGTACAGCCGGGGGTGTTGTCCTTGGGATAGAAGTACAGGATGACATCCCGGCCTCTGAAATCTTTGAGCGAGACCGGCTTCCCTTCCGCATCTTTGAGACGGAAGGCCGGGGCGGCTTTGCCTTCTTCGACCGGCATTGTCGTGTCCTCCCTGGTGTGACGGCTGGATTCGGGAGCCGGGCTGGTTGCGGAACACGGGCGGCCGACAAGGCTGGGACGGCTGCCCGGTCAGGGAACAGACAAAAGCGCCGGGTGCAAACCCGGCGCTCATCTCAAGGATCAGAGCAGGAGAAACCCTGCTCGTGGGTGATTAGGCAGCGGCCGTATCGTAGCTGCGCAGCATCTTGCCCGGCAACGCTCCGGTGCACTTCTGGCCCTCAAAGGTGATACCACCGTTGACGATCGTATAGTGGTAGCCGTCCGCCTTCTGGACTCGCCGCCAGTCGTTGTTCGGCAGATCGGTGACGATCTCCGTCGGCAACACCTGGAGCTTCTCCAGATCATAGACGATGATGTCAGCCGGCATGCCCTCACGCAGCCAGCCGCGGTCGCGGATGCCAATCGCCCAGCCCAGCATGGTCGACAGCCGCCAGTGCGCCTCTTCCAGGCTCATGAGCTGCTTGTCGCGCACCCAGTGGCCCAGGAAGTGGGTCGGATAGCGACCGGTGGTCAGGAACTTGGTATGGGCGCCACCGTCCGAAGCGCCAATCAGGCTCATCGGATGCTTGACGATCTCGCTCACCGCTTCCTCATCGCCGTTGATGAAGTCGTGCAGGGCAAATTCGGTTCCCAGGTTCTCCTCGACCGCCAAGTCCAGCATGGTGTCAACCGGAGATTTCCCCAGCTCCTGGGCGACCTCGGCTATGGTCCGGCCCTCCAGGTGCTTGTTCTTTTCCAGACACACCTCGGCGATGGTGGTCTTGTCCCAGTTGAAGAGGGATATCTGGGCAGCTTCGCCGTCATCCCGCCTCTTCTCCATGAGGGTCGGGGTATTGTCCATATCCCGCCTCAGGGCCGGGCGTCGGGACGGGTCAGACAGCTTGGCCTTGCGCTCTTCGTGGGTGCCGACCGTGGCTTCATTCCAGGCCGGCAGCTGGTCAAACAGCCCGACGGTCTCAAATTTGAACTCAAATTCGATCGGCAGGCAGATATTGACCGGCAGCACCACAGCTTCGTTGAAAACCTCTTCTGTCCACTTCAGCTGGTCGCGCCAGACAGTCGGGTTGGTGGGATCATAGATAATAGCGTTCCAGTTCACCGGCCGGCCGCTGGTCTTGGCCAGCTCGACCAGGAAATCCCGCCCCAGACCCTGCAGGGCGTGGCCCATGGTCCACTCAATCGAGCCGCGGTTGAACTCGCGCATGACCTTGGCCATTTCCAGAAACTCTTCGCGCGGGGCCACGTGGGTCGGCAGATAGCCGCCGTCGTAGTCGCGGTTGGCCATGCTGAAGCTGGCCGAGAAGCCAAAGCCGCCGGCCTCGATGCCTTCGCGTACCAGGTGCTTCATCTGAGCGACCTGATCCGAGGTGGCCTTGTAGTTCGGATCGCGGGCTGCGTCCGTGCCCATCACCCAGGCGCGCAGCGGCGAGTAGGGAATGAGCGAGGCGGCATTCACCCCTGTTCCATGCTGGTCAATGCTGTTCAGAAATTCGGGAAAAGTCTCCCAGTCCCAGCGCATCGACGCCTGCATAATGGACATCGGGATCGTCTCGGTGCGCTCCATGCGCAGCATCGCCCGCTCGCGATCCTCGGGCCGGACCGGGGCAAAGCCAAAACCGCAGTTGCCGATGGCGACGCTCGTCACCCCGTGCCAGCCGGACAGCGTGGCATACGGATCCCAGCCGGTCAGCGCCGCGTCGTAGTGGGTGTGGATGTCCATGAATCCGGGAGCCACGACCAGCCCGGTGGCATCAATGACGCGCTGGGCGCTGCCCTGAACATTGCCCATCGCCGCGATCTTGCCATCCCGGATGCCGATGTCCCCTCGGAACGCGGGCATCCGCAAGCCATCAACGATCTTGCCGTTTTTAATAAGCAGATCATAATCAGCCATGCGATCCTCCTTTTTGCTCATGCGAGCAGGCTAATGGTGAAGCCAAAAAATGACGCGATGAAAAAATCCCCATGTGCTCGACCGCACTGCCGTGCAGCCTGTCATCCTCGGGTTCAAGAGACTCTCTGGCTTCTAGCACACCCGGGCCGGCTTTTACAATGGATGAAATGAGTAAACGTTCAGTCGGCCTCGGCGGTCGTCACGCTTGCCAGCTGCGGCCCGGAGGGGGTACACGTGGGGTGCATCAGAGGAGGGCTGTATCATGCGTGTTGCCGTGGGTGGATATCTCACCTGTACCAATTCCTTTGCCACCCAGACGGTGGGCTTGGAACGCTTCCAGGCCGCCACCCTGAGTGGCGAGCGGCTGCTCAGAACCGGCCGCGGCTGGAGTGCGATTGCCGGGCTTGTCGATATTGCCAGGGCCGAGGGCTGGGAGCTGGTGCCGCTCCAGTTCATCCTGCCCGGCATTGGGGGCAAGATCAGCCCCGAGGCCCACGACTCTGCTAAAGAATCGTTCCGTTCCCTGCTGCGTCAGGCCGGGCGCGTGGACGGCGTGTTTTTGCAGCTCCATGGCGCGGCCGCAGCCGAGCATGTGGATGACTGCGAGGGAGATTTCCTGGCAGCGGTGCGCGAGGTGCTGGGAGACACGACACCGCTTATTGCCTCCCTGGACGGCCATGCTAACGTCACCCCCCTCATGGTTGAGCAGGCCAGTCTGCTGATCGGCGTCAAGACCAACCCGCACCATGATTTCGTGGCGGTTGGACGCGCGGCGGGCCGGGCGCTGGCCGGCATGTTTGCCGGCAGCCTTGCGCCGACCAGCGCCTGGGCTCAGCCGGCCCTGGCTCCGGCCCTGCAAAAGCTGTATATCGCCCCCGGCTGGCCCATGGATCAGCTCATGCGTCAGGCGCGTAACCTGGTGGCCGGCGATGCGCGTGTAGTGGATGTCTCGCTGCTGGGCGGCTTCTTCTGTTCCGATATCCCCGAGACCGGGATCAGCGTCACCGTGACCACCGACCGCGAGCCCGATCTGGCCCGGGATCTTGCCGAGCAGATCTCGGCAGCCTGCTGGGCCAGGCGCCACGCGTTTCAGGTCGATGTCGTGTCGGTAGAGGACGGGGTCCGCGAAGCGATTGAGACCGCAGAAGGACCGGTCTTACTCGGCGACCTGGCCGACAGCGGTGGGGCGGGGACGCCCGGAGACGGAACGGTGCTGTTGGCCGAGTTGCTGAAACAGAACGCGCAGGGTGCGGTGGTCGGCAATATCACCGACCCGGCGGCGGTCCAGGCCGCGATCCGCGCCGGGATCGGCCGCCAGGTCACACTCACGGTTGGTGGCAAGGTTGATCGCTTCCACGGCGAGCCGGTGCAGATCGACGGCAGGGTGCGGGTGATCCACGACGGGCGGTATGCTGCCGCCACCCGGTTCAACGCCGGCAACTACCGCCGGGGCGCGACCGTTGTCATCGACTGCGGCGGGCTGGAGGTGATTCTGACCTCGCGGCCAACCCATGGCTTTGAGGTCAACCATTTTCGCAGCCTGGGCATTGAGCCGACCGCCCGGCAGATTCTGAGCTGCAAATCAGAGCTGCAACACCGGGCCGCGTTTGAGGGCATCGCCAGCAAGATTATTGATGTGGATACGCCAGGGCTGGCCAACCAGATTCCGGGTCGCCTGCCGCACCGGAAGATTCGCCGCCCGGTGTTCCCGCTGGACGATATCTGAAGCCGACACGAGGAGGGGCCGTGGACATTCGTCAAATCGACCCCGGCCGGGATGCCCGGTCCTTTCGATTGCCCCTATTGCCTGTCGTGCAGAAGATGGAGGTTGAGGCTCACCCACGCCGCCGCAGCCAGACAGCCCGCGCCGGTCAGGGCGACGGTCAGGGGTGCGCCGATGTAGGGCGCCAAGGTTCCTGACAACAGGCTGCCGACCGGGGCGGCGCCCATGATCATGATGAAGTACAGGCTCATCACCCGGCCCCGCAGGTGGTCTGGGGCGATGGTTTGCAGCAGGGTGTTGACGGCAGCCATCGGAACCATAAAGCCTGAGCCGACCAGGGGCAGGATCAGCAGCGACAGCCACAGGTTACGAGAGTAGGCAAACAGGATGAGCCCCAGGCCAAACCGGACCAGGGCAAACGCAATCGCTCGACCCATCCTGTCGGTCCCGCGATGCCGGGCCAGAAAGCTGACCCCGATCACCGCGCCGATCCCGGCCGCGCCCATGAGCAGGCCCATGCCGCTCGGTCCGCTGTCGAGAATATCCTTGGCAAACACCGGCATGAGGACGGTATAGGGCGTGCTGAGCAGACCGACCAGCCCGATCAAGACCAGGGGCAGGCGGATGGACGGCGTGCGGATGGCGTACACAAGCCCTTCGTGGATAAAGGCCAAAACCGACGTCTTTGAGGCGGCCGTGCGGGTCCGGGGCGGCAGCCGCATGGCCAGAAACCCGCCGATAATGGCCAGGTAGGACAGTGCGTTGACCGAAAAACACGCCCCTTCCCCGGCTTGGGCCACGATAATGCCGGCCAGCGCCGGACCCAGAATCCGGGCGCCGTTGACCAGGGCCGAGTTGAGCGCGATTGCGCTGGGCAAATCCTCTCGGCCGACGATTTCCATCAGAAAGCTCTGCCGGGCCGGCATCTCAAAGCTCTGGACTATGCCGGCAAACAGGGCCAGAAAAAACACCTGCCAGGCCGTAATCCAGCCGCCCAGGGTCAGGACGCTCAGCACCGCAGCCTGAAGCATGGCCAGCACGAGCATGAGCAGGATGACGTGGTAGCGGTTGAAGCGGTCGGCCACCACGCCCGCGAACAGACCCAGCAGCAGCGAGGGAAACTGCCCGGCAAACGACACCAGGCCGAGCATGAATGCGGACTGGGTCAGCTGGTAGACCAACCAGCCCTGGGCCACCCATTGCATCCAGAAGCCGGTCCGGGAGACGAACTGACCGATAAAGAACAGCCGGAAGTTGCGGTGCTGGAGCGCACGCAGACTGTAGGGCAGTTGCCAGCCATAGGCGCTGGCCGGTGCAGGCGGTGCAGGTTCGGCTTCTTGGAGTTGTGTATGGGCGAGAGGTGCCGGCTTGGATAACACGGTCTGAGCCTATGCGCCGAGCCCTGGGCTGTCAATGAAAAGGGAGAAAAGGGCAGGGTCAGGCCGCAGTCCTGTCCGCGACCCGTTGGCCCGTGTGCCAGTCCTTGGTATAAGACACCCACAGAGGAGGGCACACGCATGGAAGTTGGCGTTTTAGTGACCGCTACCGCCCAGAGCGGCGATCTAGCCGAGGTCGCCCGACGGGTCGAAGCCGAGGGCTTTGATTCGCTGTGGATTCCCGAGCATCCGGTCATTCCGGTTGGCCACCAGACCCCTTTTCCGGGAGCTGCGGACGGGCAGCTGCCGGAGCATTACAACCGCTGGGCCGACCCGTTTATCGCCCTGACCGTGGCGGCAACGGTGACGACAAAGGTCAAGCTGGGGACTGGCATCTGCCTGCTGCCCGAACGGGAACCGCTGGTCACGGCCAAAACCATCGCCAGTCTCGACCTGTACTCCGGCGGGCGGGTGGTGATCGGAGCCGGGGCCGGCTGGTTGCGAGAAGAAACCGAAGTCCTGGGAACGGAATTCCGGCTGCGCTGGAAGCGTATGCGGGAGACGGTCGAGGCGATGAAGGTCTTGTGGACCCAGCCGGAAGCCGCCTATGAGGGCGATCTGGTCCGTTTTCCGGCCGTCCGCTGTGAGCCGAAACCCGCTCAGCCCGGCGGGCCGCCGGTCCTGCTCGGCGCCCACGGCCCAAAGGCATTGGAACGGGTGGCGCGCAGCTATGACGGCTGGTTTCCGCTGGTCCAGAGTCCCGACGCTTTTGACAGGCAGATGACAAGCCTGCGCCAGCTGACCACAGAGGCGGGCCGTGACCCGGACGGCTTACACATCACGATCATCGTCGATCCGGGAGAGAACGGTCCCTCAGAAGACGAACTCAAGCGCTACCGGGACGCCGGAGCGCAGGGTGTCGTGACCTTCTCCCAGCAGATGGGCACCGAGATTGCGGATGGCGGGGCCATGACCTGGATTGACCGGGTGCTGCCCACGGTCGAGCGGGCGCAGCGGGTGTAGGCACCTGCCATGGCGCATTGACGCGTGTACGCCCGCATCCGTCCGCGACTCGGGAGCCTGAAGATATCCTCCCCCAACGCGAAATCGGCCATGGGATTGAGCGCCGGGCAAGCCGAGAATTGTTGGAGCCGGCATACTGCGGACGGTGCTTGCTTCGCTCGACATGTCTCGACTGTCTTCATCCCGGCGTGGTGTTGCTTGGAGAGTGGATATGGCCTTGTTGCAATGATTCGTGTATGCTGAGCCGTCGCTGACCCGGGCAAGAACCCCGAAGAGAAAGGGATAGAAAAAACGGACGAGTGGGAGTTCTGCCCTAGCTATAAGCTTACATGCATTTCGTACGCATGTTTTTGGCGGCTAGCGCACTTCACGATGCTGTGTCGCCCTTCGACTTCAGGCGCGTTACGCCTGACGCTCAGGACGAACGGCCTCCCGTTCATGCTGAGCGGAGCGAAGTCGAAGCAGGGAATGCCGGATCACGTCCAGCCTGACGAGAGCGGAACGGCGGGGCTACAGCCTAACGTGAAACGCTCTAGGGCGTTTGAGCCGGTCATTGCTCTGGAGCTTCAGCACGCTTTGCTTGTTCTCCTCAGGCGGGCGAGTTAAGGAGGAGATGTCGATCCAGAGCCTTGGCTCAAGACGAGAACGGTTGATACGTACCTGAGAGGTCGAAGATGAAGAGTTTCAACATACCCTGGAGGAGGTCGAAGATGCAGGTAAAACGAGTTGGAGTGGTAGTGGGGGTCTTTATGCTGATGGGCGCCCCGAGTCTAGAGGCCCAGGAGACGCAGGAGGCGAGCCAGCAGGAGCCGGTCGCAGCCCAAGACGTCGAATCCCCGGAGGATATCATCGGGCTGGAAGTCTTCCGGGTGGTCGGCTCGCGCGTGGCCGGGCGCTCGGCCCAGGATTCGCCGGTCCCGGTGGACATCATTCGGGGCGAAGACTTGCAGACCTACGGCATCCGGGACATGGATTCCCTGCTGTCGGCGAGCGTGCCGTCCTACAACGTCGGCCAGGAGCCGATCAGCGACGAGGCGACCTTTGTCCGGCCGGCCACGCTGCGCGGTTTGCCGCCCGACTCCACCCTGGTGCTGGTCAACGGCAAACGGCGTCACCGCGGGTCGGTGATTAACTTCCTGGGTTCTCCGAATTCCAGAGGATCGCAGGGGGCTGACCTCTCCACCATTCCGACCATTGCCCTGGAGCGGGTCGAAGTCCTGCGCGATGGCGCCGCCGCCCAGTACGGCTCGGACGCCATTGCCGGCGTGCTGAATTTCGTGCTCAAGGAGAACCGCGAGGGCCTGACGGTCCACACCAGCTGGGGCCAGAACTACCACGGCGACGGCGACAAGGTACAGGTGGCCGCCAACCTCGGCCTGCCGCTGACCGAGAACGGCTTTGCCAGCCTCAGCTTCGAGTTCATGAACGTGGACGAAACCAGCCGCAGCGTCCAGAGCAGCGACGCGCGGGGCTTGATTGAGGCCGGCAACGAGCATGTCCGCCGTCCTGCGGCCCAGATCTGGGGCGCGCCCGAAGTCCAGTATGACTACAAGTTTTTCGGCAATGTCGGCCTCGACCTCGACGAGATCAACAGCCGGCTGTACGCCTTCGGCAACTATGCCGAGCGGCGGGTGGAGGGTGGCTTCTACTTTCGTAATCCCCACACCCGGCGCGGCGTGTTCCGGGGCGACCCGCTCGAAGACGGGACCAACACGGTCAAGATGATTGACCTGTCGCACGACGGCATGTCGGGCAACTGCCGGGATATTCCCATCCGAGGCAATGTTCCCCAGTTTGCTGAAGTCGCCGATAACGGCCCGGACTGCTTTTCGTTCATTGAGCGCTTTCCGGGCGGCTTCACCCCCCGCTTCGGCGGCTATGTGAAGGACTGGAGTATCGCCTTCGGTCTGACCGGCGACCTGGAGGGATTCGGCGGCATCTATTCCCTGCTGAACGGCTGGTACTACGACATGAGCGCCTACTTCGGGGAGAACAGCGTTGACTATTTCTTCATCAACACCATCAACCCCCAGCTGGCCGACATGCGAACGAACATTCCCACGCAGTACCGGCCCGGCGGCGTCTCCCAGTCCGAGAAGACCTTCAACCTGGATATTTCCCGGCTGGTGGACCTCGGCGTGTTCGCCTCTCCGCTGAACATGGCCTTCGGCTTCGAGTACCACATCGAGGAGTACGAGGTGAAACTCGGTGGCGAAAACTCCTGGTATTCCGACTTCGACCGGTTCGGTCCTCAGGGTCTCGGTGTGGGCTCGAACGGGTTTAACGGATTCGGTCCCAATATCATCGGCGACTATCAACGGAATAACTACGCCCTGTACATGGACCTGGAAACCGAGGTGATTGAGGCCGTCACCCTCGGCGTGGCCGGACGCTACGAAAACTTTGACGCGCCGATCGGCGAGTCCCTGAACGGCAAGGTGTCGCTCAGGTGGCAGCTGCTGGAGATGCTGGCCGTGCGCGGCGCGGTCAGCTCGGGCTTTCGCGCGCCCACGCCCGGTCAGGCCAACGTGAACAGAATCACCACGGCCTTTGACACCGAGCTTGGCGGGTTGGTGGACAGGGGTACTCTTCCCGCCCACCATCCGGCTTCGGCCTTCCTTGGCGCCAAGCCGCTGACCCCGGAAAAAGCCGTCAACTATTCTGCTGGCGTGGTGTTCAACTGGGACGAGCTTGAGGTCACCCTCGACTATTACCGGATCAAGATGCAGGATCGCATCGTCCCCGGCAGCCAACTCCATGTGCCGACTGAACTCGCCCGGCGGGGCATTACCCGGGCGGAATTCGACGCGGCAGTTGGGCCGAACCAGATCACGACGTTCACCTTCTACACCAACGATTTCGACACCACCACCCAGGGCCTTGACCTCGTGGCCAGCTACCCGCTGGAGTCCATGCTCGGCCTCACCGAGTTCACGTTTGTCGGCAACTGGAACAAGACCGAGGTGGACAGCCGTACCCCGGAGTTCATTAGCGACAAGCTCGTGCGGCAAATCGAAGAGGGGCTGCCGCAGTTCCGCTTCTCGCTGACGGCCGACCACAACTGGGGACCGTGGCGTTTGCTGTCCCGCCTGTACTTCTACGACAAATTCCGCGATTACCCGACCGACGGTGCTTTCGGCTTCGATACCGGCGAACGCTGGATGATGGATGTCGAACTCTCGTACACCCTCCTGAACCTGCCGTTTACGCAGGCGGTTACCATCGCGGTCGGCGCGGAGAACGTGTTCGACGAGTACCCGCGCAGAAACCCGCAAGCGGCTAATGTCGGCCTGAAATACCCGGAAACCTCGCCCTACGGCTTCAACGGCGGCTTCTACTACCTGCGAGCCGGATTCGAGTTCTAAGTAGGCTCTGACGAACCGAGATGACAAAAAGGGGGGCAGGCTCATATCCGTCCCCCTTTTTGTCCGGCTCCTACCACCCGCT
>JAGWBB010000027.1:0-317 GCA_021296095.1 Desulfurellaceae bacterium
GCCGTGAATCCCGACCGCCTGGGCACCGACAATATCGTGCAGCAGCGAATCGCCGACATGCATGACCTGCTCGGGTCGGCAGCCCGCCGCCTCGAGTGCGGCCTCAAAGATGGCCGGGTGAGGCTTGCCGCGTGCAAACTCGCCACCAACAAAAATGGTGTCAAAAAACGCCTCCAGTCCGCTCGTGCTGACTTTGGTGCGCTGCATGGCTGGCGCGCCGTTGGTTAACAGGCTGAGGTGGAAGCGTCGGCTCAGGCGGGACAGCAGCGGCACGACATCGGGAAAGGGTCGGCAGTGGCGGAGGCGGTGTTGCCAGT
>JAGWBB010000027.1:350-43888 GCA_021296095.1 Desulfurellaceae bacterium
GCTTCTTGCCACACGGCCATGAGCATGGCCTCGGGCGAGGACAGGTGGCGCAGGTAGCGATCATAGTCGCCCCAGGCCGTTTCTGAGGCCTGGCGGTAGGTCTGGATGAGGTCTGGGGTGGGAATGTCGGGCCATCGCCGGCGTATGATCGCGCAAGCGTGATCGAGCGCTTCCTGAATGGAGTCGCCGTCATCGGCCAGCGTTCCGTCAAAATCAAAGAAAATCGCTGTCAGCATGAGGCAATGGGAAACAGTGCGGGCCTGTCTTGAGACTGCACGCCATTGTGCTCTTTATCGCCAGCTCGTGCAATCATCGAGCGGAGACTCTGGGGCTGAGCGGGCTTGGATTCGCCTGTAGGCATATGGCTTTCGTCTCCTGCATGCTATGCTCGTCCGGCTGCGTATCAAAAGCCAAAGACCGCAGGTCCATTGCCCGTGTCCTGGGCACTTGCGAAGCGTGTAGATTGATATCTCAGGAGGATTGCCCGGTGCGGGACACCATACCCCGACGCGACGATATCCGAAACGTTGCCATTATTGCTCATGTTGACCATGGGAAAACAACCCTGATTGATGCCTTACTGAGGCAGAGCGGTGTGTGCCGAACTCAGGATCAGATGGTCGACCGGATCATGGACTCCCATGAGCTGGAGCGGGAGCGGGGCATCACCATTCTGGCCAAAAATGCGGCTCTGGAGTATCAGGGCATGAAAATCAATTTTGTGGATACACCCGGCCACGCCGATTTCGGTGGCGAGGTGGAACGCTCGTTGGCCATGGTCGATGGAGTCATGCTGCTGGTTGATGCCTCTGAAGGTCCCTTACCGCAGACCCGTTTTGTCTTAAAAAAGGCGCTCGAAGCAGGCCTGCCGTCGATTGTGTGCATCAACAAGATCGATCGACCGGACGCGCGTACTGCTGAGGTCCTGGCCGAAATCTACGACCTGTTCATCGACCTGGACGCAAACGACGAGCAGCTGGATTTTCCCGTTGTCTATACCAATGCCCGGGCTGGGATTGCGACCTTGAATGCTGTCGAAGCCGGACAAGCTGTTACCTCGGGAGACCTGCAGCCCTTATTTGCTCTCATTATCTCGGCCCTGCCGGGTCCGCTCAGCGACCACCTGGCAACGGTGCAGTTTCAGGTCAACAATCTTGACTACCATGACTACGTGGGACGCCTGGCGATTGGCCGGATTGTTGGCGGCAGCATGCGGACTGCGAGTTGGTATACCCTGTGTCGGCTTGATGGCTCGCAGCTCCCGTGCAAACTCAGCCAAATATACAGCTGGCAAGGCGTGACGCGGGTTGCAGTTGCCCAAGCCCACGCCGGCGATATCGTTGCGATCGCCGGCATTGAAGAAATCGATATTGGCGAGACGATTACCGACCGAGAAACGCCCAAGCCCCTGCCCGCGCTACGCGTCGACGAGCCAACGATTGCTATGCTGTTTGGTGTCAACAAAGCGCCCTGGGCGGGCCGCGAAGGCCAGTATGTCACCTCGCGGAAATTACGAGAGCGGCTGTGGGTGGAACTGCGTAAAAATGTGAGTCTGCGCATAACAGAGACCGATTCGCCCGATACCTTTCGAGTCATAGGCCGGGGTGAACTGCAGCTGGCGATCTTTATTGAGACGATGCGCCGCGAGGGCTACGAGCTGGAAGTGTCCCGACCAACCGTTGTGGTCAAAGAGATCAACGGCCAGCGTCACGAGCCGACCGAACTGCTCGTTGTTGATATCCCTGAAGACTACATTGGTGTGGTCTCGCAACTCCTGTCGGTTCGGCGCGGAACGCTGACTCAAATGGAACATACCGGCTCTGGACGGGTGCGCTTGGAGTTTTCGGTTCCCTCCCGAGGCTTGATCGGTTTTCGGTCCCATTTTCTGACTGATACGCGGGGAACAGGTATTATGCACCTCTTGTTTAATGGCTATGCTCCATGGCAGGGAGCCCTGCACGGTCGGGTGAATGGAGCCCTGGTGGCCGACCGGCAAGGAGTGGCGGCTCCGTATGCATTGTTTCATTTGCAGGAACGGGGCATGCTGTTCGTGCCGGCTGGCACGCGGGTATATGAAGGCATGGTGATCGGGGAATATTCGCGCCAGAGCGATCTGGATGTGAACGCCTGCCGTGAAAAAAAGCTGACCAATATGCGGGCGGCCGGCCACGATGAGGCAGTCCGACTGACCCCCCACCGGGAAATGGGCCTGGAAGATGCGCTTGAGTGGATCGCCGATGATGAGCTGGTTGAAGTGACACCCCAGTCCATTCGTTTGCGCAAGAAGGTCCTGGCCCGTAACGTGCGGCCGAAACGCACCAATAGTGACCAGGCCGTGATGCTGAGGAGCTAGGGGGTTTTCATGGCGGTGGCCAAACAGCTGACAGCCTTGCTGCCCGCAGATCGCGTCTCAACCCGAGCCGCAGATCTGGATCTGGCGGCTCGGGATGAATCGGCGTGCCAGCCGGTCAGCCCCGAGGTGGTTGTCTGGCCGCTGTCTACCGACGAGGTCAGCCGTGTGGTCGGCTATGCCTGGACCCACGGAGTACCGGTTACCGCCCGCGGGGCGGGGTCGAGTCTGGAGGGCAATCCGATTCCGGTCCGGGGCGGGATTGTGTTGGACCTGTCCCGCATGGACGCGGTTGTCGAGGTACATCAGGAGGATCTGCAGGTCAGCGTCCAGCCCGGCATTGTGTATAACACGCTGAATGAGCAGCTCAAACCGTGGGGCCTGTTTTTCCCGCCGTCGCCCGGTGGCAGCTCGGATGTGGCGACGATTGGCGGGATGGTCGCCAATAATGCCAGCGGCATCTATTCGGTCAAATACGGTGGCACGCGCGAGCATGTGAAGGCTGCCACGGTTGTCACCGGGACCGGACAAGTCCTGGAACTCGGCACCCGGAGTCGCAAAACCTCCTCCGGCTATCATCTGCTGGGCTTGGTGGTTGGTTCGGAAGGCACGCTGGCGATTGCCACCCAGCTGACGCTGTCCCTGGCCGGCCTGCCCCAGGGTCGCAAACAGGGCGCCCTGACGTTTCCGACCGAAAAGGCTGCGGCGACGGCTATTGCGACGATGATGCGCTATGGCGTGGATCTGGCTGCGGTCGAATTTCTTGATCGGCGTTCTCTCGTTGCCCTCAACCGTTACCGAGGGTTTGGCTTGGAGGAGCAGCCGTCGCTGTTTCTTGAGGTCCACGGTACTCCAGACTCGGTTGACGGGGTCTTTGAGACCGCCCAAACCGTGTGCGAAGAGCAGGCCGGGCGGGTGATCGTCCTGCCCGACGGACAGAATCCGTGGGACGTGCGGCATTTCACTACCCGGGCGATTCAGGCGCTGAAACCCGAGGGCAAAACGATCCGCACCGATATGGGTTTTCCTCTGTCGCGTCTGCCCGAGGTGGTTGAGCACAGCTATGCGATTGCCGAGCGCCACGGGGTTGTGCTGCACACCTTTGGCCACGCCGGGCTCGGTATTCTCCACGCCCTGCTGCGCGAGGATCCGACCGATACGCAGCGCTGGGCGGCGGCCCAGCGGGCCAAGGATGAGATGGTCGGGTTTGTGTTGTCGGTCGGCGGGACGGCCTCGGGTGAGCACGGCATCGGGTTGGGCAGTCAGAAGTATGTTGCCCAAGAGCACGGCTCCAGCCTCGAGCTGATGAAGCACATCAAGCAGGTGTTTGATCCCAAACACATCCTGAACCCGGGCAAGATCTGGCCGGACGAGAGCCCAGACGGCTGAGCAGCCTTGACGCCAAGTCTTGTTGAGCAGGGCTGGGCCGCAGTATGATCCAGGGTCTGGAGATTCTACCGTCATCCATAAGAGGAGGGTTGTATGGCACACTATACGCTCATTTCCGCTGACTCGCACATGTGCGAGCCGCCCGACATGTGGGCCGAACGGATCGATAAGCAGTATCGGGACCGGGCTCCGCACTCGATTCACGGCCACGAGGGTAAAGAGGGCGAGTTCTTCACCTGTGAGAATATCACCCCGATTCCCATGGCTGGGGCCTTCGGCGCCGGGGTCACGGCCGAAGAGCTGCCCAACCATAACAAAAAGGGCTTTGCCGCCGCACCGGCCAGTGTGTGGGATCCGGCCGAACGCCTCAAGGAACAGGACCGGGATGGGGTGGCGGCCGAGGTGCTGTACACCACGTTTGGCATGATGCTGTACGGCCTGGACGACGCCGGCCTGCGGGCCGCCTGCTTTCGGGCCTATAACGACTTCGTGGCCGAGTATTGCAGCTATAATACCGACCGGCTGGTCGGCGTCGGGCTGGTGACGCTCGAAGATGTCGACGCCGGCGTGGCCGAGCTCAAACGGTGTGCCGACAAGGGCCTGCGGGGAGCGATGATCTGGGCCTCGCCACCGGATGAACGGCCCTATGGCCACCCCGACTACGATCCGTTCTGGGCTGCCTCCCAGGACCTGAATATGCCCCTGTCGCTCCACATTCTGACCGGACGGGGAGGAACCGGGATCAACTTCAACAAATTCCTGACCTCGTATATGTCTCTGCCGGCTGAGATTCAGCGCACCCTGTCAATCATGATATTTGGTGGAGTGTTTGAACGCTTCCCCAAACTTCAGATCGTCTCGGCCGAGAATGACGTGTCCTGGATTCCGCACTTTCTGTACCGGCTCGACCACGCCTATGACCGCTTCCGGCATTTCGAGGGGGTGAATCTGTCCATGCTGCCCAGCGAGTACATGAAGCGCAACGTGGTTGGCACCTTTCAGTTCGAGCAGGCCACGGCCGATTTCACCCGTCAGCTGTTTGGCGCCGAACGCATCATGTGGTCGTCGGATTATCCTCACACCGACTCGACCTGGCCGCACTCGCGTGAGTTCATCGACGAGGCCTTCAGGGATATGCCCGAGGAGGACATCCAGAAGGTGGTGGGCGGGAATGTCGCCCGCATTTACAGCCTGAACGTATAGGAGACGGGCGGGGGCGGGCTCGCCCCCGCTCCGTTGCTAGCGCAAGGCCCGGAAGAAGGTGCGGATATCCTCGACGAGTTGCTGCGGCTCTTCGGCGTGGGCAAAGTGTCCGCCGGCGGTCATCAGCGACCAGTGCCTGAGGTTGTAATAGCGCTCGGCCCAGCGACGCGGCATGAGCGCCAGTTCCTGGGGAAAAACGGCGATGCCGGTCGGCGACTCGACCACCGGGCTACGGTCGTGTGACGGGCTCCACAGGCGGTGTTTGGCCTCGTAGTAGTAGCGCACCGAGGTGACAAAGGTTTCGGTCACCCAGTAGATCATCATCGTGTTCAGCAGGTCGTCTTTTGAAAACCGCCGCTCGACCTCGCCTCCGCAGTCACTCCAGTTCCGTCGCCGTTCCAGAATCCAGGCGCACAGCGCGACCGGCGAGTCGTGCATGCCATAGGCCAGGGTTTGCGGGTCGGTGGTTTGCACCACGACATGGCTGGTTGCGCCCTGCATGCGGGTTTGCATGCGCTCATACCAGCCCTCCTCGTCCGGCCCGTAGTCCTTGGGATCAATCTGTTCGCCGGCAAAAAATCCCAGCGGAATCGCTAGGTTGATATGCGTGCCGATCAGGTGTTGGGCGTGTTTGTGACCCAGCTGCATGGTTACCAGCGCTCCCCAGTCACCGCCCTGGGCGCCGAATTTCTCATATCCCAGCACCTCCTGCATCAGTCTCAGCCACAGATCGGCGGTGCGGACAAAGTTGATGCCCGGGGTGGTCAGGGGCGAGGAAAACCCAAAGCCGGGCAGCGACGGGACGACTACATCAAAGGCGTCCTGGGGATCGCCGCCAAACGCGGCCGGGTCGGACAGCGGCCGGATGATGTGTTTGAGATCCCAGAAGGTCCACGGCCAGCCGTGGGTCAGGATCAGCGGTATGGGCTTGGGACCTTTGCCCGGCTCATGAATAAAGTGGATGGGAACGTCCTCGATGGTGGTCGTGTAGTTGGCAAAGGCGTTGATCTCGCGCTCGGTGGCGCGCCAGTCGTAGCCGTCCAGCCAGTACTCGACCAGCTCCATCAGATAAGCTTTGTTCGTGCCGTAGGCCCAATCGGCATTGTTGAAATCGTGCGGCCAGCGCACCCGGCTCAGGCGTGTACGCAGGTCGGTCAGGGTCTGCTCGGCAACAGCAATCGTAAACGGTTCTTTTTGCATGCGAGACTCCGCTGTCTGAGGAAGGCGCTCAGTAGGCTGACAAACCGCCGTCGCCGGGAATTGCCACGCCATTGACCATGCGCGACTCGTCCGAGGCCAGGAACAGGGCAATGCGGGCGATGTCTTCCGGCTCGCCGACTGAGAAGGGATACTTTTCTATTTGGGCTTTGAGGTTGATAGCAGCCGCCTGAGCGTTGGGGGCGGGGATATCCAGGCTCTCGCCAAAGCGTTGCTTGACCCGGTCGGTCATAATCACCCCGGGGCAGATCGCGTTGGCGCGGATGTTGTTTCTGGCATAGGTGCCGGCCAGGACCTGGGTGAAGGACAGGATGGCGCCCTTGGCCGAGGTATAGACGTGGATTGGGAACGAGCCGCGCAGGGCGACAACCGACGACATGTTGATGATCGAGCCGCCGCCGTTTTCAATCAGTTTGGGAATGCCGTGGCGACAGCACAGAAAGGTGCCGAGCAGGTCGAGCGAGATAGTGTGGTTCCAGACCGACATATCGACCTCGGTGACCTTGCCGTCTTCGACAATTGAGCCGCCGGCGCTGTTGTACAACACGTCGAGCTTGCCGTACACCTCAAGCGTGGTGTCAATCGCGTTTTTCACGCTGTCTTCCTTGGTGACATCGGTTTCCACAAAGGTTGCCTCACCGCCCCCCTCGCGGACCAGCTTTTCGGCCGCCTGGCCCAGTTCGGGTCGTAACTCGGCAATCATTACCTTGGCTCCTTCCCGGGTAAAAATCTGCGAGGCCGCCCGGGCAATGCCCGAACCCGCACCGGTAATGAACACCACTTTTCCGTCGAGTCGTCCCATAGCTCGCCTCCTTAAGTATCGCAGTGTCCAGATTATGCCTCCTCATGGCAGCTACAGGCAACAGGCTTACGAATGAGGCGTGTCATGGCTAATCACGAAATCGACCCACCGCCCGCTCGCCTCCCGCCACGTTGCCCTGACGTCGGTGACACGCGCCCCCGAAGGCCCACGCCAGCACCAGTCGAGTAGCTGCTCCAGCGTGTCCCGGCGACCCTCTGCCAGCACTTCAACGCTGCCGTCAGGACAGTTGCAGACCCAGCCGGTGAGGCCCAGTCGGCGTGCCAGCCTGTGTGTTGCAGCCCGGAAAAACACGCCCTGCATCCGGCCCTGAACCGTGATGTGAAGCTGGTGCATGTCGGGGGGTGAACGCGTTAGCGGTCGGTGTGGCCAAAGCCGCCGCCTCGGCTGCTGGCGGCCAGCGCTTCAACCTCGTGCCAGTCGACCCGCGCCACCGGCGCGACAACGAGCTGGGCGATGCGCTCCCCGCGCTTGATGCGAACCGGCTGCCGGCCCAGGTTAATGACCAGGATCTTGACCTCGTCGCGATAGTCGGCGTCAATTGTGCCGGGACTGTTCAGGACCGTCAGACCGCTGCGCAGGGCCAGACCGCTGCGTGGCCGGATTTGCGCTTCATAGCCGTCTGGCAGGGCCAGCGCAAAACCGGTCGGGATCAGGGAGCGCTCCAGCGGACCGAGGCTGAGTTCGGCCGGCAGGTCGGCATAGATGTCCATGCCTGCGGCGCCCGCCGTCATATAGCGGGGCAGAGGCAGGGGGTCGGGCTGACGGCGCAGCCGGGTGATGGGGACACGCACGGTCTTGTTCATCGGAGACCTGCCGCATCAGAGGGCGATCAGGGCCTGGGAGTCGCTCATTGAAGGCGGCTCGCCCAACACGGTCAGGGTCAGCCTGTCGGGCCGAAAACACGCGGCCGCCACCGCCTGGACATCCTCAAGACTGACGCGTTCAATGTCTGTCAAGACCTCGGCAATTGGCACGTCGCGCTGAAAACACATTTCACACCGCGCCAGCCGATGCATCCAGGCTTCACTCGTTTCAAGTTCAAGCAGGAGGCTGCCTTTGGTCTGACTTTTGGCGCGCTGCAGCTCGCTGGCGGAAATGCCAGACCGGGCGATTTCGGCCAGGCTGCGACAGGTCAGGTGCATGGCCTCAGGTACCGAGGCGGGGCTGGTCGACAGATAGATGCCCAGATAGCCCGCGTCCCGGGCTGAGAACAGAAACGAGCTGACATCGTAGACCAGGCCGTGTTGCTCCCGAATTTCCTGAAACAGGCGGGAACTCATCCCGCCACCCAGGACACTGTTGAGCAGGTGAGCCGCATACCACTCGGGGGCAGTCTGCGACACACACGGCACGCCCAGACTGAGGTGGGTTTGTTCGAGTCCGCGGGGGTGGATTGAAACACCGGGACGGGCGACTGGCGGAGTGTCCTGTCGGGCCTGGGCCGTTCCCGTCAGGCTCGACAGCACCGGCCCCAGCGCTTCAAGCAGCATGGTATGGGAAGCCCCGCCGGCCATGCTGACGACGATCCGCTGGGGGCAGTAGTGGTCGTGACGATAGCCCAGGAGATCCTCGCGTCGCAGCTGTGAGACCGACTCCAGGGTGCCGGTGATCGGCCAGCTCAGGGGATGATCGGGCCAGAAGTCGAGGTGAAACAGGTCGCCGATCAGCTCATCCGGCTGGTCTTCGCTCTGGGCCATCTCTTGGCCGATGACCGAGCGTTCGCGTTCGATCTCTTCGTCCGGGAAGCTTGAGTGGAGGAGGATATCGGCCAGCAGATCGAGGGCCAGCGGCAGGTGTTCGTTCAGGGTGCGCGTATAGTAGCAGGTATATTCTTTGCCGGTGAAGGCGTCGAGCGTACCGCCGACCGCGTCGATCTCCTGGGCTATCTGGGAGGCGGTGCGTCGGGCCGTGCCTTTGAAGAAGAGGTGCTCAAGAAAGTGGGAGATACCATTCTGGTGGCGAGGTTCATCGCGCGAGCCGCTCTCGACCCACACACCCACGGTGACCGTGGGCATGCTCGGGACTTCCTGGGAGACCAGGCGCAGCCCGTTGTCGAGAACTGTGCGGTGGACCATCTAGCTGTTTCCACCCGCCCGTTGCTGTTCGTCAAGCGCGTCTTTGTGGCTGAGCCGGATTTTTCCCTGACGGTCAACCTCCAGGACTTTGACCAGGATTTCATCGCCCTCCTGGACTACATCGGTGACCCGCCGCACGCGCTCGTCGCTGAGTTGAGAAATATGCACCAAGCCATCGCGGCCGGGCAAAATCTCCACAAAGGCGCCAAAGTCAACGACTTTCTTAACCAGACCGGTATAGACTTGGCCGATCACGGCCTCGGCCGTGATACGCTCGATCTTGGACAGGGCCTTTTCCAGGGACTCGGTATCGGGCGAGGCGATACACACCGTCCCGTCGTCTTCAACGTCGATCTTTGCCCCAGTCTCCTCGACAATTGAGCGAATCATCTTGCCGCCGGGGCCAATGATGTCGCGGATTTTGTCCGGGTTGACTTTGATCAGGTGGATGCGTGGGGCAGAGGCGGCCACCACTGTCCGGGGCGCTTCGAGGGCGCGGACCATCTCGTTCAGGATATGCAGGCGGCCCTCCCGGGCCTGATACAGGGCTTGGCGCATGATCTCGCGGGTGACCCCCGAGATTTTAATATCCATCTGCAGGGCGGTAATGCCTTCGGTCGTGCCGGTCACTTTGAAGTCCATATCACCCAGGTGGTCTTCATCGCCCAGGATATCGCTCAGGATCCGCACCTCTTCGCCCTCTTTGATCAGCCCCATGGCAATCCCGGCAACCGGAGCCGTGATGGGCACGCCAGCGTCCATCAGCGCCAGGGTGCCGCCACACACGCTGGCCATTGACGACGAACCGTTCGACTCGAGGATTTCTGACACGATGCGCACGGTGTACGGAAACTCGGTCGCCGGTGGTTGGACGGCCGACAGGGCGCGTTCGGCCAGGGTGCCGTGGCCAATCTCCCGCCGACCGGGGTTCCGCATGGGTCGGGCCTCGCCCACGCTGAAGGGCGGGAAGTTGTAGTGCAGCATGAAGCGTTTCGAGTGTTCGCCGGTCAGGCTGTCAACCCGTTGCTCATCCGAAGCCGTGCCCAGGGTCGTGACAACCAGCGCCTGGGTTTCACCCCGGGTGAAAACGGCCGAGCCGTGGGTGCGCGGCAGTACGCCGACCTCACAGGTAATGGGACGGATATCGGCCAGTCCCCGCCCGTCCACCCGGCGGTTGTCCTGAACGACTGCGGTGCGCAGTAGGGTGCTGGTCAGATCTTCAAATGCCCCGGCCAGGTCCTTTTCGCGGCCTTGATACTCGTCTGCCAAGGCGCTCACCACCTCGCCTTCGGCCGCCTGAATCGCGTCGGCGCGCTCATGTTTGGCCGGGACGAACAGCGCCTGCTCCAGCTTGGGGGTGGCCACTTGATTGACACGGTCAATCAGGCCGGTATCGGGCGGCGGCGTCTCAAAGCTGCGTTTCGGTTTGCCGGCTCATCAAGGACCGGGGCGACCGCTTCCTGGGCTAAGAACAGGGCTTCGAGCATCTCCTCTTCGGGGACGACCCGGGCGCCACCCTCGACCATGATGATGGCATCCCGTCCGGCCGCGACAAACAGATTGATATCGCTGTCTTCGATCTGGCTGAGGGTCGGGTTGACCACCAGCGTGCCGTTCAGCCGGCCGATACGCACCCCGGCGATCGGTCCCCGAAACGGAATGTCCGAGACGTGCAGGGCCGCCGAGGCGCCAATCAGGGACAGGCTGTCGGCGTCGTTTTCCCGATCAACCGACAACACAGACGCGACCAGCTGGGTTTCACACCCGAACCCCTTGGGGAACAACGGACGGATGGCGCGGTCCGTCATCCGAGAGATCAGGATTTCATGGTTGGACGGTCGCCCTTCGCGTTTGATGAAGCCGCCCGGGATCTTGCCGGCCGCATAGGTCCGCTCCTGATAATCGACGGTCAGGGGGAAAAAATCGATGCCTTCCCGCGCAGATGTGGACGCGACAGCGGTGACCAGCACAACGGTTTCGCCGTACGATACCACGGCCGCACCGCTGGCCTGTTTGGCCCAGCGACCGGTCTCAATCGACAGCGGCCGTCCGTAAAATTCCATCTCTATCTTCTTATACATGGGACTCCTTGTAGTGACAGGCCTGGAGGGCCCGGCGAAGCGGGGTGTAGGTCGTCTAGCGGCGTAACCCGAGGCGGGTGACGATCGTTCGGTAGCGCCGTGGGTCAATATCGCGCAGATAGTCGAGCAAGCGCCGGCGCCGGCCAACCAGCAGGAGTAGGCCGCGACGCGAGTGGTGATCTTTGGCGTGGGTTTTGAAATGCTCGGTCAGATAGCTGATCCGTTTGGTCAACAGCGCAATCTGGACTTCCGGGGAACCGGTATCCTGCTCATGGGTCCGGTATTCTTCGATTGTCTCAAGTTTTTGGGCGGCGGTCTGCACGCTCATACGCTCTCCTTTTCTGGCGTAATATGGCTGGTACAGGTTCTAACACGCTGTTTTCACACTGTAAAGCTCACAAGACCCGGGCCAGCCGCCATCGCTCGGGGTGGTGTCGGGCCAGGGCGACCAGGGTTCCGTCCGGGGTGACGAGCCGGATGAGTTCGTCTGGGGCCGAGGCCGGCGGCAGCTCAGACAGGGGGGCTTGTTGGCCGTGGCGCAGCAGGTGGACCGCTGACGGAGCAATCTCGACCCCGCGGTAGTGGCCGAGGGCCCGAGAGAGGGAAAGCAGGCCGGTCCTGAGCCAGTCCGGCTCTTCCAGGAGCGTATTCAGGGGCAGGCTGTCATCAAGTCCGAACGGCCCAAAGGTGGTCCGTCTCAGGCTCAGCAGACAGGCCCCACAGCCGAGGACCGCGCCGAGGTCGGCGGCCAGGGTCCGCACATAGGTGCCCTTGGAGCAGCTGACCGAGAAGCCGAGGGTATCCGGGGCCTGGGCTTCGAGGCTGAGGCGATGAATCACCGCCGGCCGGGGCTGGCGCTCGACCACGAGACCCTGGCGGGCGAGCTTGTAGAGCGGAACGCCGTTTTTCTTGATGGCCGAATACATGGGCGGAGTCTGGACAATGTCTCCGCAGAAGCGTCGCTCAAGCTCGCGCAGGACATCGGAGCTATAGCTGGGGACTGGAGCCGTCTGGCTGATGGTGCCCGTCACGTCCTGGGTATCGGTTTGCACGCCGAGCCGAATGGTTCCGCTATACGCCTTGTTTTCGGCCATCAGGAACTGGGCGATTTTGGTGCCGGTACCGATACATACCGGCAACACCCCGCTGGCAAACGGATCAAGCGTTCCCAGATGGCCGATTTTTGTCTTCTTATCAAGGACTTTTTTCAGGCGGCGGATGACATCGGCGGACGTCATCCCGACTGGCTTGTCAACCAGCAGCAGACCATTTACTTCGGACACGGTGGTTTGTTCTCTTGAGATGCCGAGGGGGTTGGAGCGGCGGCCTTGGTCCGGGCCTGCTGCAACAGTGACTCCATATGATTCGCCTGATCAATACTCGTGTCGTACACGAAACGCAGTTGGGGAATCCGGCGCAGTTGCAGGCGTCCGGCGATCTGGCGACGGATGTACGGACCGGCGCTTTTCAGGCCGGCTTCGACCTCGGCCCGGTTCGGCTGGCGCTCGGCAGAGCCGAGCGTACGGAAGAAAATCCTGGCGTCACCCAGGTCCGGGCTGATAGAGGCGGCGGTCAGGATGACGCCTCTCACCCGCGGGTCTTTGACTTCCCGGAGCAGTATGGCGGCCACCGTCTCCAGCAGGAGACCGCTGACACGTTCGGATCTTCGAGAGGCCATACTAGTAATGCAGGAACTCGACGGCTTCCTCGCCGACCTCGGCCAAGTGAAGTTTTTCGATAAAGCGCACGACGGCTCGCAGGCCCCCGTCAATATAGGCCTGGTCCGTGCCGACCTGGCAGATGCCGAGGACGGCTTTTTGCCATAAGTCCTGTCCACCACACTCGGCAATGGATACGTTGAACTCGTTGCGCACCCGGTTCTTGATCCGGCGCAGCACCCCCCGTTTCTCTTTGAGCGAGTGGCTGCCATTGATATACACGGCCAGCTGTAAGACCCCAACGACCACACTCCACCTCGTCGTACCACCGACTCAGGCGCGTTGTTGCTCTTCGGGGCGCGGTTTGGGTTCGAGGCGGCGCAGCACCTGTTCAAGCTCGTAAATCTCGAGGGCGTCTCCGGGCTGAATGTCTTTACAGCTCTCGAGCCCGACCCCACACTCGGTTCCGGCCGCGACCTCTCGGACATCGTCCTTGAAGCGCTTCAGGGTAGCGACTTTTCCCTCGTAGATGACTTTGTTATCGCGCCGAAGTCGGGCCTGGACGCCACGCTGGACGCGGCCCTCATTGATATAGCAGCCGGCGATCATGCCCAGGCGAGAGATTGAGAAGACCTGGCGAACCTCAGCCTGACCCAGCAGTTTTTCCTCGTAGACCGGTTCAAGCAAGCCTTCGAGGGCGGCGCGGATGTCTTCAATTAGCTCGTAGATGACATTGTACAGCCGGAGCTCAATGCCTTCCCGTTCGGCCATCTGGGCGGCTTTGCTCTCGGCGCGGACGTTGAAACCGATGATGACACCCCTGGAGGCGGTTGCCAGCAGAACGTCTGACTCGGTGATGCCGCCAGGCGAAGCGTGCAGGATGGAGACCTTGACTTCGTCGGTAGACAAACGGTTGAGGGCGTCGCTGATGGCTTCGATCGAGCCTTGTACGTCTCCCTTGATGATGACCCGGATGTCTTTCACCGCGCCGGCCTGGACCTGCTGGTGAAAGTCTTCGAGCGAGGTGCGGGTCGTATTTTTGGCCAACTCGGTCTCGCGGCGTTTGGAACGCCGATGGTCGGTGACTTGACGCGCTTTGGCCTCATCGTTGAGCACGACAAAAGAGTCGCCGGCTGCCGGCACCCCGGTCAATCCCAGAATCTCGACCGGCATGGACGACGACGCTTTTTCGACCTTGTGGCCCCAGCTGTCGAGCATGGCGCGAACCCGTCCGTGCTGGATGCCGCACACGAACGGGTCGCCGATTTTGAGTTCGCCCTCCTGGACGAGGACGGTGGCAACCGGGCCGCGGCCACGGTCGAGTTTGGCCTCGACGATGATGCCCCGGGCAAGTTTGTCGGGATGAGAACGCAGCTCCATGATATCTGCTTGGAGCAGAATCAGCTCCAGCAGTTCAGGAATGCCCTCCCCGGTCAGGGCCGACACCGGCGCCATGATGATATCGCCGCCAAGATCCTCGGCCAGCAGTCCATGATTCATCAGTCCACGTTTGACACGATCCGGATCGGCGCCGGGTTTGTCGATTTTATTGACCGCTACAATGATCGGCACGTCCGCCGCCCTGGCATGGTTAATCGCCTCGACGGTCTGTGGCATCACGCCGTCGTCGGCGGCAACAATGAGGGTCACGATATCGGTGACCTCGGCCCCACGCGCCCGCATGGCGGTGAAGGCTTCGTGGCCCGGCGTGTCCAGAAAGGTCAGGCGACGGCCGTCCACCTCGACACTGTAGGCACCGATATGCTGGGTAATGCCACCGTGCTCGTGGGCGGTGACATTGGTCTGACGGATCGTATCGAGAAGAGACGTTTTGCCGTGATCGACATGACCCATGATGGTGACGACCGGCGGGCGGCCTGCGAGCTGGCCGTCGTCCTCAAGCGCCTCATGGCTGTCTTCCAGGACCGAATCGACGTTAAAGGCAACGTTCTCAATCGTATGCTCGAACTCACCGGCGATCAGGGCCGCGGTATCCATATCCAGGACTTGGTTGATGGTTGCCATCAGACCCAGGCCCATGAGCTTTTTAATGACCTCCCCGGCCTTGACACCCATCTGTTTGGATAAGTCGCCGACCGTAATGACCTCGGAAATGCGGATCACGCGCTTACTGGCTCTGGGAACGGTGATCTCGGTCTGGCGTTGCTCTTTGCCGGGTTGGATGCGGCGCTTTTTGGCCGGGCCGCGGGCCTGGCGAACGTCGTGCTCGGGAGCATTCTGAAACTCGGGCTTGCGGATGACTTTCCGCTTTTTGCCTTTTTTGGGCAGGCTGGCGGGCAGCCCATCACCGCCGTTCCGTAGCGATTCACGAAAGGCGACCGGCTGGGGGGCGGACGAGGGGGCAGAAACCTTGACCTCCGGACGGCTGGGCTTGGCCTCTTGCAGCTTACCGAGATCGATACGGCCCAGGACCCGGGCCGAGCGGAGGCCGCTCGGCTGTTTCTGGCCAGCGTCGGCTGGACCTGCTGCCTGGGGCGGCGTGCCTGTCTCGGCCGACGGAGCGGGTTCGGGCGGCAAGGGGTCGTCGGCCGGGGAGCGGGCTGCAAGCGGTGTCACTTGGCCCGGCTCGGCTGGCTCGGCTTGTTCCGGGGGGCCGGGGGCGACCTCGGGGTGGGGCACTTTCCGCACCTCGATAGCTACCCCTGCATCCGGTATGTCGGCCGGCAGGTCTTCATCCGGCAGGTCTTGGGCAGGCGGAGGCTCTGCGGCGGACACGTCGACGGGCGGCTGAACGGCAGCCGGCGGCTCTTCCGAGACGGGCTCCGCTAGGCTGGGAGCGTCGGTGGACAACGCGTGTCGGGCTTCGGTCGCCAGGCCAGCCGGGACGGGCGGCTCGGGTGTGTCCTGGGGTAAAGCCGGAATCAGGGCTGGCGTTTCGCTTGGCTCCTGGGGCGCCGGAGGGAGGACGGCAGGTTGTTGCGGAAGAGGCGGCGGAACCGGGTCGGGCGAACCAAAAGCGATTGGTGGCGGTGCGCTGAAGGACTCGTTGAGAGACGGGGCGGTGAAGACCGGCTCTGAGGGTGGAGCCGCTTCCTCATGGACCTCAACCCGTTTGGTCCGACGCCGGATGACGTTGGGCTTGATGCGGCTCTCACGCACTTCCTCCCGGGCAGTCACGAGATGCTCATTTTGGTCAACCTCGGTCACCACGCGTTCTGCGACGAGTTTTTCCTCTCCCAGCACGAAGTCTGGGGTCGGCTGCGGAGCATCTCCGGCACGGACCAAGGCGAACTCGTCGTCGGTCAGCGTGCTCTGGGGCTTTTTCCCCTGTACCCCCACAAGCTCAAGCTTGGCGATGAGCTGACGGGTCTCCAGCCCCAATTCCTTGGCCAATTCGTGGACGCGCTTTCGTGGCATAGAACCGCATTCCCTCCGGTCACAGTGTCAGGCTGTTCTCAATCAGGCTGGCGTAGCGTTCTCGGACTTCTCGCGAAACCGTTGTCTTGAGCGAGCGGACAAAGCTTGCACGGGCCTTCCTAAAGGCATCCAGACACGCGCGACGCGGATGGAGATAGGCTCCTCGGCCGGGGCCGGGGCCGGGCTGCAAGAGTCCGTCTTGGCCCAGGGCAAAGCGGAACAGGCGTCCCTGCCGCTCACGCTGCCCACAGCCGACACAGCGACGTAGAGGCTTGGCCCGCTTCATACTTCTTCCGATGCCGCCTGTGCACCGTCTACCCCGGTGGCGGCTTGGCCCACGAGGGCTGACTGGGGGCTGCCCGTCTGCCCCGCTGGCCCGTCTGGCGTGTCGACCGGTTCCTGAGGGTCGGCTTCTGCTGCGGCCTGCTCGTCGACATAGTCCTGGGCGGCCTGGAGGATGGCTTGGGCCTTATCCGCTTCTATGCCCTCCAGTTCGGCCAGGGTGGCCTCATCGGCTTCAGCCACGTCGGCGGCCGATTTATAGCCCTGTTGGTATAAGAGTTCTGCGGTCAGATCGCCAATGCCCGTCATGCCGGTCAACGACTCCAGCGCGCGCGTGCGTTCCAGCTCGATCTCGGATTCTGAGCGGACATCGAGCCGCCAGGCTGTCAAACGAGAAGCCAGACGGACGTTCTGGCCTTTTTTGCCAATGGCCAAGGACAGCTGATCGTCGGGAACGATGATTTCCATCGCGTGGTCATCTTCGTCGAGAATAATCTTGGACACCTTGGCTGGCAAGATGGCTCGGCAGACGTACTCGGCCGGATCGGGTGTCCAGGGTACGATATCGACCCGTTCGCCACGGAGTTCCTGCACGACGGCCTGGACTCGGGTGCCCTTCATGCCCACGCAGGCACCAACCGGGTCGACATCCGGGTCGGTGGAATGGACGGCAATCTTGGCCCGGCTGCCCGGCTCACGGGCCGCCCCTTTGATTTCAATAATCCCTTCGTAGACCTCGGGCGCTTCCTGCTCAAAGAGTTTGATCAGGAAACCGGGATGGGTGCGAGACAGGACAATCTGGGGACCTTTATGGGACATCTCGACATCCAGCACAAAGGCGCGAATGCGGTCTCCCTGCCGATACCGTTCCCAGGGAATCTGTTCTTTTTCGGGCAGGACAGCGTCGGTACGGCCGAGGTTGACGATAATGTTCTTGCGCTCGATACGCTGCACGATGCCGGAGAAGATTTCGCCTTTGCGATCCCGAAATTCGTTGTAGATCAGCTCGCGCTCGGCTTCCCGTACCTTCTGAATCACGCTTTGCTTGGCCACCTGGGCGGCGATCCGGCCGAACGAGGTGGCCGGCAACTTACTGAGCAACTCATCGCCCTCCTGGGCTTCGGGATCCATATTGGCCCGGGCGTCGGCAAGCGTGATCTCGGTTTCCGGGTCGGTCACGGTCTGCACCACGGTCTTGATTTCAAACAGTTCCACCTCACCGATCTCGTGATTGAATTTGGCCTCGATCTGTTTCTGACCAAAGGTGCGTCTGGCGGCGGACAGCATGGCGCTCTCAATGGCTTCAATGATGACCTGACGATCCATGCCTTTTTCTTTGCTGACCTGTTCGATCACCCGATTGAGATCTGGCTGCATGAGTCGTGTTCTCCCTAGTGGGCCGTTTTCCGTCGTCCCACGTGTTTTTTCTTCTGGCCGCCGACCGGAAACTCATAATCGACATGCGCTCTGGCTATCGCCTGCCAGGGAATATGCACTAGGCCAAGCTCTCCGTCCTCAATACTGACCTGACGCTCATCCGTTTCTCTCAGCGGACCGCTAAACGTCCGCTGGCCGTGCCTGACGCTTGTTGTCTGGAGACGAATTCGCTGGCCGAGATAGCGGGTGTAGTGACTCGGGCGGAGCAGCGGGCGGTTAATGCCAGGCGAAGACACCTCAAGCGTATAGCGTCGGGGTATGAGGTCATGGGCGTCGAGCACGTCGCTCAGTTCCCGGTGGATCTGCGTCAAATCGTCAAGCGGAACGCCGTCTTGTCGATCAAGCGTGATGCGGAGTATCCACTGTCTGGCTTCTGATCGAAAGACAACCTCCCAGATTTCACAGCCCGTCGCTTCTACCACCTCGGCCGCGATGCGCTCGACTTGCCGGACAATGTCTCGGTCTCCAGACTGCATCTCCAAAAAAAAAGTGGGCACCAGCCCACTTTCCCTCTTACCCCTGCCCGCACACTAGACGATCTGCGGCGGTTGTGCAAGAGCCGCAGATCGCAAAATTCGTTCTCATAGACGCTCTTCAGCTGTTCAGATCGTTGTTTCTCTCGTGCAGGGTAGTCAGCTCGATGATTTCGTAGATCCGTTTGCCCTGAGGGGTCAACACCTCGGCCTCGTCGTCAACCGATTTATGCAGCAGCGCTTGGCCAATCGGTGAGTGGAGGGAGATCTTGCCGCTGGCAGGATCGACTTCCTCTGGAAAGACGATGCGGTACTCGACAATCTCTCCGCTGTCGATGTCTTCGAGTTTGACTTGGCTCCCATACGCGACCACATCTTTGGGAATGCTCGATAAGTCGTACAGGGACAACTGGCTTATCCGCTCTTCATGTTGAGCAATGCGCGCCCGGACAAAGTCCTGGCGCGCCCGGGCGGCCTCATACTCGGCATTCTCACTCAGATCACCATGGGCGGCCGCCTCCTGGAGATCTTTTGGAATCTTCACGTTCAGCTCGTGGTAGAGTTCTTCGAGCTCTTGTCTGAGCCGTTTTGTAATAGGCAGTTCCATGCGTCGTGCTCCTGCGGCGTGGGATGTGCACAAAGGCAGCAGGGGTTGGTTACACAACCAACCCCTGCCGGAAAAGCGGACCGGGGAGAGAAGATCAGGCGGTGAGAATGTGGACCGTACACGCCGAGCCCAGGCCAATGACGTGGGCCAGACCGGCCTTGGCCCCTTCGACCTGCCGCGCTCCGCCGTTGCCGCGCAGCTGGTTGACCAGCTCATAGATATTGGCCACTCCGGTTGCGCCGAGCGGATGGCCTTTTGACAGCAGTCCGCCGCTGACGTTGACCGGGATTTTGCCGCCCAGGGCGGTCTCACCCTGGTCAATCAACTGACCGGCTTCCCCCTCGCCACACAGACCGAGGTTTTCATAGTGCAGCAGCTCGGCCGTGGCAAAGCAGTCGTGCAGTTCGACCAGATCAAGGTCCTGGGGACCGAGACCGGATTTTTCATAGGCCTGTTTGGCCGCATTTTGGGTCAGGGTGTTGACGTCGGGCATGGTCAGGTCACGGTCGGTATACGGATCGGACGTCAGGACCGAAGCCGCCACCTTGATCGGCTTGGTGGTGAACTGCTTGAGCTTTTCTTCAGAGACCAGAATGGTTGCGGCCGCCCCGTCGCCGGTCGGGCAGCACATATACAGGGTGTTCGGGTAGGCGACCATCCGGGCTTTCATCACGTCGCCCAGAGACACCTCAACCTGGTACTGAGACAGAGGGTTATGGACCGAGTGTTTGTGATTTTTGACCGAGATCTTGGCAAACTGTTCCGCCGTGGTGCCATACTTGCGCATGTGTTCAACCCCGGCCTGGCCAAACACCGCCGGCATCAGACCACTGCCCAGGACGCCCTCGACACTCTCGCCGCCGCTCCGTGCGCCGCCGCCGAGCAGGCCCATTTTGCCCATCTGCTCAACGCCGACCGCCATGGTGACATCGTACATGCCGGAGGCAACGCCGACATAGGCTTCGCGGAAGGCGGTCGAACCGGTCGCGCAGGCGTTGGAGACGTTAAAGACGGGGATGCCGGTCTGCCCGATCTGCTGCAGAATCTTCTGGCCGTTCATGGCGTTGGCCTGAAACAGGTTGCCGCACACGAACATCTCGATATCCTTGATCGACATGCCGGCATCTGTGAGGGCGCCGAGAGCGGCTTCGGCACCGAGCTGGGAAACATCCTTGTCCGGATAGCGACCAAATTTAATCATTCCTACGCCGAGTACGTATACGTCTTTCATGATTGTGCCTCCCTTTCTGCAGCGCGGTGTCGGGTGTGTGGCTCGGCGTATCCGAGCCGATGTTCAATTCTGGCTGGGCTTGAAGAAAAAAGCAATGATATCAATAGTTTCTTCTCCGCCCTGGGCATTTTTCTCTTTGCGTTCGCGGACTTTTCGGGTCACCATTTCAACCGGCATGCCAAACTGGAGCTTGGCCGGGTCGGGCTCAACATCGACCAGATTGCAGCGCACGCTGACTCCCTCGGGCAGGTCAACAATGGCCGATACATACGGCACCGGCACGCCGGGGACCGACTGGTGGACGATGGAGTAGACATACAGGGTGCCGTGGTCGCTGAGTGCGACCTCGCTGAGCGGGTCGGTGGCCGTACATTTACTACAGCCCACCCGACCGGCCCCGATGAAGTGGGCGCCGCACGCGGTGCAGCGGTAGCCGACCAGATAGGGTTTTGTATCGGGGGAGGTCGGCAAGCGCAGCATGGGGGCGATTGCCCGTTGTGTATTGTCTGTTGCTTCTGCCGCCATAACCAGATCTCCTTCCGTGAGCCTGTGGTGTGTCTCCAAACTTTCGCCGCCACCAATACCTGAGCACAGCCCCGAAAACAAGCCCTCAGCCTGAGTTCAGCCGGGGAGGGAGAGCGGGTCCGAGCCTTGCTTGTCCGGCCGCAGGCGGTATACAAGCCCCTGCATGAGAGCCCGCGACATAGTGCGCTCCATCAGGCGTGTGGCCGTCTCCTTTCTCTACCCCCACCGTTGTCTCGGGTGTGAGGTGCTGCTTGATGACGGGCGGTTTTTCTGTCCGGCGTGTTCCAGGGCGGTCGAGCCGATCATTGCGCCGTTCTGTCAACGCTGCGGCCTGCCGTTTGGCGCAGGTTCGCTGCCCGTGTGTAGCCGCTGTTTTCGGCGCCAACCCGCCTTTCGCCAGGCGCGGGCGTGGGCCTATTACGACAGCCCGGGAAAAAGCATCCAGCCGCTCAGTGCGGCGATTCAGCGCTGTAAATATCAACGCCGGCTGGATAATGGCGCGGCCTTGGCCGAGCTGGCGGCCGAGCACTGCAGGCTGGCCGCCGGGGGCTATGACTGGATTCTGCCCGTTCCGCTGCACATCGACCGTTTGCGCTGGCGGGGTTTCAACCAGTCCCTCCTGCTGGCCCGGGCGATTGGCGAGCGACACAAGATTTGGGTTGAGCCGTTTGTGCTCCAGCGCATCAGGCCGACCCTGCCCCAGACCCAGCTCACCCAACCCCGGCGCCGGGCCAATGTGCGGGGCGCGTTTGCCGTGTCCGACCCGGAAGGTCTGCGCGGCAAACACCTGCTGCTGGTTGACGACGTGTATACCTCGGGTGCCACGGTTGAGGAGTGCGCTCGGACGCTGTATCAGGGGGGAGCACGGACCGTCGATGTCTTTACCCTGACACGGGCGGTTGTGCGTTAGCGTGGAGCAGAATGATATGCGGGCCGGACAGAATCCTCTGCCGCTGGGCGTGCTCATTTCAGGTGGAGGCACGAATCTGCAAGCGATTATCGACGCGATTGCGGACGGCCAGCTGCCGGCCGAGATTCGGCTGGTGGTGAGCAACCGCCACGACGCCTACGGCCTCAGCCGGGCCGAGCGGCACGGCATACCGAGCGCGGTGTTGCCGCATCGCGGCTACCCGTCACGTCGGGCGTTTGAGGCTGCGCTGATAAGCACCCTGCGCGAGCGGGGGGTTAATCTGGTCGTGCTGGCCGGTTTCATGCGATTGCTGTCACCCTTTTTCATTCGCGCTTTTCCTCAACGCATCGTGAACATTCATCCCGGCCTTCTGCCGGCCTTTCCCGGGCTGCACGCCCAGCGCCAGGCCCTCGAACGTGGAGTCCGGATTGCCGGAGCCACCGTCCATTTTGTGGATGAAGAGATGGACCATGGCCCGATTATCTGCCAGGCTGCGGTGCCGGTGTATCCTGACGATACGGAGGACAGCCTGAGCGCGCGCATTCTGACCCAGGAACACCGGATCTATCCGCATGCGATTCGGCTGTTTGCCGAAGGCCGCCTGGAAGTTCGGGGTCGTTCCGTTGTGGTCCGTGACGAAGTGTGCCTCTCGGACGGGTTGTTGGCGGTTCCTGAGCCGAAAGGCGAACGAGGATGACTTCCTCATCGGGAAGAACTCATCGCTCATCTTCGATGGCGGCTGGGCTTGGACACCTCGGTCTTGACGAGTCGGGAAAGGGCGACTACTTCGGTCCGCTGGTCATTGCCGGCGTGCATGTCTCGCCCGAACTGGAAGGACCACTGCGGGACGCCGGGGTCCGGGACAGCAAGAGCCTCTCCGACACGCGGGCCGGTGCCTTATCGCGGCACATTCGACAGTCCTGCCCACATGACATCGTGGTGATCGGACCCGAACGCTACAACAGAATGTATGCGTCCTTCAACAATCTCAACAAGCTTCTGGCGTGGGGCCATGCCCGAGCAATCGAGAATCTGCTTGAGCAGGTGGCGTGTGAGCAGGTGGTCGTCGACCAGTTTGGCGCCGCGCGTTTTCTCAACACGGCGCTGATGGACAAAGGCCGCCGGGCTCAGGTCGTTCAGAAACCCCGGGCCGAGGTCGAGGTCGCTGTGGCCGCGGCGTCGATTGTGGCCCGGGCGGAATTTCTGCACCGCTTGCAGGACTTGAGCCGTGAGTACGGCATGAACCTGCCCAAAGGGGCCAGCGTAGTCATTGCGGCTGGGAAAGAATTTGTACGTAAGCACGGCCCGGACGCCCTCGGCCGGGTGGCCAAACTGCATTTTCGGACCACCGAGAAGATCCTGCGTTGAATGCATCACCGCTTTGGCGTACCCGTCCGTCTGCGAGAACCGACGACTTCGCCCTGTCTGTTGTACGCAGCTGGTCTGCCGTCCCTACTGCCCCCGGTCTCTGCCCTTGCTTGCCGTTCACTTTTCCTCTATCCCGACTGCCATGGCACACGAAACACACCCCGCCTTCGCCCGTCTGGTCGAGATCATGGCCCGTCTGCGCAGCCCCGGGGGATGTCCCTGGGACCGGGAGCAGACGCCGGATTCCTTAACCCCCTATCTGCTCGAAGAAACCTACGAAGTCCTGGAAGCTTTGGAGGACAGGAACTGGCCGGAATTCAAGGAAGAACTCGGTGACCTACTGCTCCAGATTGTGTTTCATGCCCAGCTGATGGCCGAGAGCGACAGGTTCAGCATTGACGATGTGGCTCAGGCGATCAGCGATAAGCTGGTCCGCCGTCACCCCCATGTCTTTGGTGATACCCAGGTCAAAGATGCCCGCGAGGTGGCCCAGAATTGGGTCAAGATCAAGGAGCAGGAGAAAAAGGGGAAAGCCGACCAGTCGGTTTTGGCCGGCGTGCCCAAGGCCGCCCCGGCCCTGATTCAGGCCCAGCGTCTGGGTGAGAAGGCCTCACGGGTGGGTTTTGACTGGACATCGGCGGCTGCGGTGTTTGAGAAAGTCCGTGAAGAGGTGGATGAGTTGGCCGAGACGCTCCAGGCTCCCGACCGTAGTCCAGACCCCGACCGTCAGGAACACGAGCTGGGCGATCTGCTGTTTGTCCTGACCAGCCTGGCCCGCCATCTCGACCTGGATGCCGAGTCGGCATTGCGTCGGGCCAGTACCCGCTTCGGTCGGCGCTTTCGGTATATCGAGACCCAACTGGCCGACAATGCCGAAGACATCCACACCGCTCCGCTGGAACGCCTAGAAGCGCTGTGGCAGGCGGCCAAGCAGACGCTCGGGTAGCAGGCCGAGCAGGGCTGCCAGGTCTGATTTCCTGCCCCACCACATCAGCCCGCCGAAGCTGACCACGCCCACACCGATGGCCGCCAACAATACGGCCAGGCGTCCGAACACCGACCCGTCCGGGTCGAGCCATTGCATCTGCCCGGCCACCAGCCACACCGGTCCAGCCATTACGGCTGCGGCGAGCAGGCTCCAGGCCAGCGAGGCCAGACAAGGAGACCATGGAAATTGGGGCAGACGACGGAATACGACGACGGCCAACAGCAGCATATTGACCACCATGGCCAAGGAGGAGGCCAGCCCGAGCCCGACCAGGCCATAGTCGCAGACGGCCAGCGCGGCACTCAGGCGGCCAAAGAACCGGGCCAAGCCGGAGGCGTCGGGAGCGACGCTGAGACTGCCCATCAGCACCAGACTGAGGCCGACATGGACCACCAGACTCAGCCCGGCGGTCCGTACCGGCGTACGGGTATCGCCGAGAGCGTATAAACACGAAACCAGCAGGCGACTGACGGCAATCGGCCACAGACCAAGGACAAATGCCTGGAGTACGCCGGCCGTGTGCACGACCTGGTCGGCCGGGAAGGCGCCCCGAAAGAAGAGGCTGGCGGTAACCGGAACGGCCAGCACCAGCAGTCCCAGGCTTGTCGGTACGACAATGGTATTGGTGATCCGCAGGGCGAAGCCGAGGCTTTCTGCCAGGCCGACCAAGTCGCTCCGCTGAGCCTGGGCGGCCAGGCTCGGCAGTGTAGCGCTGGCCAGGGCGGCTACAAGAATCCCCTGGGGAAACTCGAACAGCCGGCTGGCATACCACAGCACGGAGACGCCGCCGGCACCGAGGAGAGACGCCAGCACAGTATTCACCACCAGACCGAGCTGATAGACCGCCGCTCCGAATACGACCGGAACCAGCAGGCCCCCAATCCGTATCACAGCCGGATGACGTGGCCGCCACTGGGGGCGGACCAGCAGCCCCAAACGGCCCAGGGTCGGGACCTGCCAGGCGACTTGCAGCACGCCGCCGAGCGCGACGCCGTAGGCCAGGCTGAAGATCGGTTCGGCCAGGAAGCGCGAGACTCCCAAGGCACAGCCGATGATGGCCATATTCAACAGCACCGGGGCAAAGGCCGGGGCGCTGAAATGCCGCCGGGTGTGGCACACCCCGGTCGCCAGGGCGAGCAGCCCGACCCAGAACAGATAGACAAAGGTGAGCTCGGTCAGGGCAACCGCCAGGACCAACGTGTCCGGGTCAAAGCCTGGGGCAAAAAGGCGGACCAGGGGGGCGGCACACACGATCCCGAGTCCGGTCAGCAGCAGCAAGACCCCGCTCGTGACCCCGAACACGGCGCGCAGCATGTCTTGGGTTTCGGCCCGGGAGTGATGGACCACATACTCGGTGACAACCGGGATGATGGCGGCGTTGCTGGCCCCTTCGCCGACCAGGCGGCGCAACAGGTTGGGGATGCGAAAGGCGACAAAAAAGGCATCGGTGGCCGCGCCGGCTCCGAACAGGCCGGCGATGAGCATGTCGCGGATCAGCCCTGTCACTCGGCTGAGCAGGGTCAGGAGACCGATCTGGCCTGCGGCCCGGACTATCCTGCGCTCCTCCCTCACCACCACCTCTGGGCGGGCCGGCTGCGGGTGGGCCGGCCCTCATCGTGCGGCTGACATTGCTCGCCGGCGTGGTCCATGATAGGAAGTGCCCGCTGTACACGGAAAGGAGGGCGTCCTGTGCCTTTTGCCGAGAAAAAACGATTTATCCAGAGCGAAGCCCGCCGCATTCGGAATCACGCCGCCAAATCCCGGGTCAAGACCGTCATGAAGAGAGTCACGAGCGCTCTTGAGTCTGATGATCCGGGTGCGGTTGACACTCAGCTGCGCGACGCGATGAGCGCGCTCCACAAAGCGGGCAGAAAGAAAATTCTGCACCCCAATACCGCCGCCCGGCGGATTGCCCGGCTGTCGAAAATGGTCCAGAGATGAACGACGGTCTCTTGAGGCGGCGGTCAGCATCGTTCTCCTCTGCGGGAGCCTGCCGCCACCCCGCCTCCCGAGTCGCAGAGACCTGGGTCTCGCCTAAAAATCTTCTCCCAAACGAAAATACGCTTCCTGGGCGGCTTCTCTGACCAGACGCTCCAGGGACAGCCGGCGTTGGGTTTCCGAAAACTGGATATCGGTAAAGCTCGACAGATCCCGGGGGTCGAGCGTCCCCTGCAGAAAATCCGGGCTGGTGGTCACTGCCACCTGGGGCACCGAACTGCTGTCTTCGACCACCCGAATATTCTCCGCCTGCCACAAGACCTCACCGCTGTCCCGGTGGGTGAGCCGCATGTCAAAGCTCAGGGCCGCCTGATACTCCAAGACCTGGTCGCGGCGATCAAAGGTCTGCGCTCGAAAAGAAACCTCGTTCAGGCTGACGTGCAGAATGCCCTCGCCGCGGTCGGACACCTGTAGCCCGCCGTAGATGCGAAATTCTCGCTCAAAGGCCCAGCGCAGTTCTTGCTCGACCCCGGCTTCCGGAGTGTGATTTTCAAACTCGGCAAAGCTGATCGTGGTCACCGCCTGGGGGAGACTGGGGACGCCGGCCAGGCGATACCCGCAGCCGGCCAGCCCCAACAGGCTGGTGATCACAAGCCAGGCCACAGGCCGGCTCATCCGCCGAGTGTCGCCCGTGGACTTCACTTTATGACACCACAAAATTGACCATCCGTCCGGGCACGACGATCTCGCGGCGGAGGGTTTTGCCCGCAAGATACTCCTGGACCTTCTCGTGTTCCCGCGCCCTGGCCAGCAGGGTCGCCTGATCGGCATCGGCCGGGATATCGATTTTTGCCCGCAGCTTGCCGTTAATCTGAACGGGAATCGTCCGGGTGTCCTCACGGAGCAGGGCCGGATCGTAGTCCGGCCAGGCGACATAGGCCAGGCTGTCGGTGTGGCCGAGCCGCTGCCAGAGTTCTTCGGCCAGGTGGGGGGCGAACGGGGACAGCAACAAGACCAGCTGCTCGACCAGGGGCTGGGGCAGTTGCTCGGCTTTGTGAGCCTCATTGACCAGGACCATCAGCGTGCTCAGCGCCGTATGAAAGCGCAAGCCATCGATATCTTCCGTCACCTTTTGGATCGTTTTGTGGAGCAGGCGGGTCAGATTCGCCTGCGGATCGAGCGGCCGGTCCACAATCTGGGGCCGCACCGCTCCGGCCTCGTCAATGAGCAAAGACCAGCTCCGACCCAGGAAACGCGAGACCCCGGCGACTGAGCGGGTATTCCACGGTTTGACCTGCTCCAGGGGACCCATGAACATCTCGTAACAGCGCAGGGCATCCGCCCCATACTCGGCAATCACGTCGTCGGGATTGACGACATTGCCCCGCGACTTTGACATTTTGTCGGTTTGGGGCTCAAGCTCAATGTCCTGGTTGTGGGGATGGTACGGGGTTTCCTCGCGCCAGACCACCTCATTGACCGGCACATACTTGACCGATGCGCTGATGTCTGGATTCGAACTCAGGCCATAGGTCTCTTCCCCGTTCGCGTCGAGCTTGTGGACCTCCCGATAGCTGTAGCGTTGTCCGTCGCCATCCTCGTAATAGCGGTAGCTGAAGCCCAGAATCATGCCCTGATTGACTAGGCGCTGGAACGGCTCGGGGGTGGAGACCACGCCGCAGTCGTATAAAACGTGATGCCAGAATCGGGCGTACAGCAGGTGCAGCACCGCGTGCTCGACACCTCCGACATAGAGGTCGACCGGCATCCAGTAGCGCTCTTTTTCCGGGTCGCACAGCCGGTCGGCATTATGCGGGTCAAGATAGCGCAGATAATACCAACAGCTGCCCGCCCATTGGGGCATGGTGTTGGTCTCACGCAGGGCGGGTTTGCCGCTTGCGGGGTCCTGGGTTTCGACCCACTGCCGGGCTGCCGCCAGGGGTGGTTCGCCGGTGCCGGTGGGCCGAAAACTTTCCACCTCGGGCAACAACACCGGCAAATCCTGGGGGGCGAGCGGTGTGGGCTCACCATCGACGTGCAGGATCGGAAACGGTTCACCCCAGTAGCGCTGGCGGCTGAACAGCCAGTCACGCAATTTATACGTTACCGTCCCTTCGCCGTGGCCGTGCTGCTCCAGCCAGGCGGTCATCCTGGTCTTGGCGTCGGCAATATCCAGGCCGTCAAGAAAGCCCGAGTTGACGTGCGGGCCGTCTCCGACATACGCCTCGGTGTCCATGTCGCCGCCCTGGACGACCTCAATAATCGGGATGTCGAACCGCCTGGCGAACTCCCAGTCGCGCTGGTCGCCGCCCGGGACGGCCATGATGGCTCCTGTCCCATAGCTCATCAGCACATAGTCGGCGATCCAGATCGGAATGGCCTGGCCGTTGACCGGATTGCACGCATACGCGCCGGTGGCCACGCCCGTTTTTTCCTTGACCAGATCGGTCCGGGCGAGGTCTGATTTGCGGGCCGCCTCGCGCCGGTAGGCCTCGACCGCAGCGCGTCGGTCGGGTGTCGTGCTGGCCTCAACCAGCGGGTGTTCCGGGGCCAGGACACAATAGGTCGCGCCAAACAAGGTGTCTGGCCGAGTGGTAAAGACGTCAAAAAATGTGTCGTGTCCGGCCGGCAGGTCGGCGCGCGGCGTCCCGTCCGGCTGACACAGCGCGAAGCGGATACGGGCACCCTCGCTCCGGCCGATCCAGTTACGCTGCATTTCTTTGACGTTATCCGGCCAGTCGAGCTGGTCCAGACCGGCCAACAGGCGCTCGGCATAGGCGGTGATGCGCAGCATCCACTGCCGCATCGGACGCCGGATCACCTCATGTCCGCCCCGCTCGCTCTTGCCGTCCACGACTTCTTCATTGGCCAGTACCGTCCCCAGCGCGGGGCACCAGTTGACGGGCACTTCGGCGATATAGGCCAGACCACGTTCGTACAGCTTGAGAAAAATCCACTGGGTCCAGCGGTAGTAGCCCGGATCGCAGGTCGCGATCTCGCGGTCCCAGTCATACGAGAAGCCAAGGGCCTGAATCTGACGCCGGAAGGTGTCAATATTGCGCTGGGTGGTCTGGCGCGGATGGGTTCCGGTTTCAATGGCGTACTGCTCGGCGGGTAGCCCGAACGCGTCCCAGCCCATCGGATGCAAGACGTTAAAGCCGCGCATCCGCTTGTAGCGGGCCAGAATATCGGTCGCCGTGTAGCCCTCCGGGTGGCCGACATGCAGCCCTGAGCCGCTGGGATAGGGAAACATGTCCATGATGTAGTACTTGGGCTTGTCGGGGTCGATGTCGGCCCGAAACGTCTTGTTGTCGAGCCAGAAACGCTGCCACTTTGGCTCGATCTCTTCGGGCCGATAGCGGACCCGGCCGCCTTTACTTTGATCGGTCTGAGGGTTGGCTTGACTCATGACGGTCTGCTTTCTTCCCTACCAGCGTGGCGATCCGATCCAGCACGCCGTTGATGAAGGTCGGCGCCTCATCGCTGCAATAGCGGCGCGCAATTTCAATCGCCTCGTTAATCGTCACCCCGGCCGATAGCTCGGGAGAGCACAGCAACTCGTACGCACCCAGGCGCAGCAAGTTCCAGTCAACCTTGGGCAAGCGCCCCAGCCGCCAGTGTTCCGCAGCCTCGGCGATCAGCCCGTCCAGACGCTCGCGTTCCCGCCACGCTCCTTCCACCAGCTCGGTCGTAAACTCCCGCGTGCGCGCTCCGGGTTGGAAGTTTTGCCAGAACATGGCCAGGGCCTGGCGCGGCTCGGTATCGGTCATCTCAAGCTGGTACAGCACTTGCAGGGCGAACTCTCGGCCCTGCCGTCGGGAGCCGTGGGGGTGGTGGGATGGCATCGGGGTGTGGACGGGCGGGTCAGCCCAGTTCTTTCAGGGTATTCACCATCTCGATTGCCGCAGCTGCGGCCTCGGCACCCTTATTGCCCAGTTTGGCTCCGGCTCGGTCGAGCGCCTGCTCGACCGAGTCGGTCGTCAACACCCCAAAGGTGATCGGCAGTCCGTGGGCGAGCATGATTTCTTTAATTCCCTGGGTCATGGCCGCAGCAATATAATCGAAATGCGGCGTCTCACCCTTGATGACGGCACCCAGACAGATGAGCGCGTCGTAGCGACCGCTGGCGGCCAGCTTCTTGGCAAACAGGGGAATGTCGTAGGCACCGGGCACGAGCACGACGTCAATCGCCTCGGGGCTGACGCCGTGGCGGCACAGGGTATCGAGCGCCCCGGATTGAAGCCGCTCAGTCACCAGACCGTTGAACTGCGACACAACCAAGCCATAGCGCTGGCCGCCTGCGTCCATGTTGCCCTGGATAATGCGTACCATACCTCGCCTACTCTTTCGCCTTCTCACAGCAGGGGTTTGAGTTCGCTGAACAGATGGCCCAGTTTTTCTTTCTTGACCCGCAGGTAGCGAATATTGCCCTCATGCGGCGGGGTTTCAATCGCCCGCCGTTCCGCCACCTTGATCCCGTAGCCCTCCAGGCCGCTGATTTTTTGCGGGTTGTTGGTCAACAGACGCACCTCCGAAATATGCAGGTCGTGCAGGATCTGGGCTCCGATCCCATAGTCGCGCAAGTCTTCTTCAAACCCGAGGTGGAGGTTGGCCTCGACCGTATCAAAGCCCTGGTCTTGGAGCGCGTAGGCCCGGATTTTATTGGCCAGACCAATGCCCCGACCCTCCTGGTGCAGGTACAGGATAACGCCTTTGCCCTCTTTGGCAATATCGGTCATGGCTTGGCGCAGCTGCTCGCCGCAGTCACACCGCTCCGAACCAAACACGTCGCCGGTCAAGCACTGGGAGTGAACCCGGACCGAGACCAGGTCGCGCGGATGAATTTTCCCTTTGACCAGGGCGATGTGTTCATGGGCGTCAATATCGGTCCGGTAGGCAATAGCATGAAACTTGCCGCCGAACGGGCTGGCGACATCCGCCTCGGCGACCCGGTGGACGAGCGACTCGGTCCGCAGGCGATAGGCCATCAGGTTGGACAGGCAAACGATCTTGAGCTGGTATTGATCGGCCAGGGCTTCGAGATCGGCCTCGCTGGCCAGGTCGCCGTCTTCGCCCAGAATCGTACACAGGGTTGCGGCCGGGGTTAAGCGGCTCAGGCGGGTCAAATCGACCGCTCCTTCAGACAGACCGGGGCGGGCCAGCACCCCGCCGCGGCGAGCCAGCAGGGGATGGACGTGGCCGGGCATGACAATGTCGTCAGGACCGGCCTTGGGTTTTATCGCGGTGGTAATCGTGACCGCGCGATCATAGGCGGAGATCCCGGTGGTGACGCCTTTACGGGCTTCGATAGAGGCACCAAACAGGCGCTGGTGGTTCAGCGCCGGTCCCGAGCCGAGCATCGGGATGCCGAGTTGGCGGATCTTTTCTTCGGTCAGGGCCAGACACACCAGACCTCGCCCGTGGGTGGCCATGAAATTCACCGCCTCCGGGGTGGTTTTGTCGGCGGCGATACACAGATTTGCCTCACCATGTACTTCGTCGTCATCCACCAGGATGATCATCTTGCCCTTGCGCAGGTCGGCGATAACTTTCTCAACTGGTGCGACCGGTAGTGGCATAGACCCTCCCTCTTGTTTTCAAAGTGAAGGCTGATCTCTTGTCGTTAATCCAGTATCAGCAGTCACTTTGCCAAAGTAAAGGCTGATCTCTTCCCATCAATTCGGTTATCAGCCTTCACTTTGTCCCCCGTTGGGCTGCCGCCCAGTCAATGTAGGCACTCACCACCACATCGTCTCCCCGCTGACTGACCTCTATGGTGTGGAGCTTGTGCCCGGCGGCAATCCGGCTGATGCCAAGCGTTCCGATCATGGCGCGTCCATCGCCGCCGAGCAAGATGGGTCCGTAAAAAAAGAGGACTTTGTCAACCAGTCGCTCGCGCAGGGCCGTGGCCGCCACCTGACCCCCACCCTCGATGAGTACGTGCTTGAGCCCGCGGCATGCCAACTCCTGGAGCAGTCGGGCGAGCGAGACCCGGCCCTTGGCCGCAGCCAGGGACAAGACCTCGACATTGGGCCGCTCGAACACGTGCCGCCGCTTTGCTCCGGCCCGGGTCGTGGCGATCAACGTGGGTGCCTGCGAGGCTTGGGTGTAGATGCGAGCCTGGGGACTGATCGACAGGCGGCTGTCCAGGACGACCCGTACCGGGTCACGGCCGCCCCGAATGCGGCACGTCAGTTGTGGGTCATCGCTCCGCACGGTCTCGGCCCCGACCAGCACGGCATCGACTCGATTCCTGAGCTGGTGTACCAGCCGCCGCGAGGCGGGACCGCTGATCCAGCGAGAGTCGCCCGTCGCGGTGGCAATCCGTCCGTCCAAGGACGCGGCCAGCTTGAGCGTGACCATCGGCCGACCGGTCCGGATGAAAATACGGAAATCCTCGTTCAGCCGCTCACACGCCTGTCTCAAGACCCCGGTCTTGGTCTGAATTCCGGCCCGCCGCAAGCGACGCAGCCCGCGTCCGGCAACCAGCGGATTGGGATCGCGGGTACCGACCACCACCCGTTGAATGCCGGCCTGTATCACTGCATCGGCACACGGCGGGGTGCGGCCGTGGTGAGAGCAGGGTTCGAGATTGACGTACAGGGTGGCGCCGGCGGCGGAGTCTTTCAGGCTGCGCAGGGCTTCGATTTCGGCGTGCGGCCGGCCCGCCTTGCGGTGAAACCCCTCGCCGATGACGCGCCCCTCGCGAACGACGACCGCCCCGACCGCAGGGTTGGGGCTGGTCCGCCCCAGACCCCGGGCAGCGAGTTCCAGGGCTCGCTGCATATAGACGGCGTCGGAAGTGTGGTTCATCCTGTCTGCCTCACCCAAGGGTGAGGGCGGATCTCTGTGTCACAGGTGATGGACGTCATGGGGTGCGGGTGGGTGACGGCTTTTTCTTGCGGGCGCGGGACCGATCCGGTTTGGGATCACTCTGGCTGCGCTCTCGGATCAGGATTTTGAGTTCATTCATGAACGCGTCCAGATCCTGGAATGAGCGATACACTGACGCAAAGCGGACATAGGCCACTTTATCCAGATCGTACAGCTGGCGCATGACCTCTTCACCGACCCGCGCACTCCTCAGCTCTTTCTCTCCGGAGCCCTGCAGGGAACGCTCGATACGGTCGGCAATGTCTTCAATCGTCTCAATGCTGATCGGTCGCTTCTCGCACGCCTTGGACAGGCCCGCAACCACTTTCTGGCGACTGTAGGCTTCTCGGCGGCCGTCTTTCTTGACGACCAGGGGCAGAATTTCCTCCACCCGCTCATAGGTCGTAAAACGGCGTTCGCATCCCTCGCACTCGCGTCGGCGCCTGATGACGTCGCCGTCTCGACTCAGTCGTGAGTCGATGACACGGTTGTCCTGGTGCGAGCAAAAGGGGCACTTCATAACGCTCGGGGTCAGGAGCTGGTGGGGTCGTAGACCGGGAACTGGCGGCACAGGTCACGCACCTCTGCCCCGATAGCGTCGAGTGCCGTGTCGTCTCCGACTCTTTGCAGGGCGCGCCAGATCAGCTCGGCAATCACCTCCATTTCGGGCTCTTTCATCCCCCGGCTGGTGACGGCCGGCGTCCCGATACGTACACCGCTGGTGACAAACGGCGAGCGGGGGTCAAACGGAATGGCGTTTTTATTGACGGTAATCCGCGCTCGGTCCAGCGTGTTCTGGGCCAGCTTGCCGGTCAACTCCGTGGCGCGCAGGTCGAGCAGCATGAGGTGGTTGTCGGTGCCGCCGGAGACCAACTGAAAGCCACGCCTGAGCAGTCCCTCGGCCAGCGTTTTGGCGTTGGCCAGGATTTGCCGCTGATAGGCTTTGAAGGCCGGGCTGGCGGCTTCTTTGAGTGCCACCGCCTTGGCGGCGATGACGTGCATCAGGGGGCCACCCTGTGTGCCGGGAAAAACGGACGCGTTCACGCTTTTGGCCAAATCCTGGCGACATAAGATCATACCGCCGCGCGGTCCGCGCAGCGTTTTATGAGTCGTGGTGGTCACTAGTTCGGCGTACGGCACCGGGGAGGGGTGCAGGCCGGCCGCAACCAGACCGGCAAAATGGGCAATATCGACCATGACCAGAGCGCCGATTTCGTCCGCAATCTGACGGAAGGGCGCGGCATCAATCTGCCGCGGATAGGCGCTGTGGCCGGCAACCAGCATCTTGGGCCGGTGTTTGCGGGCCAGGGCGGCGATTTCCTGGTAGTCGATACGCTGGTCGGACTCGCGTACGCCGTAGGGAATGACCGTGAAAAATTTGCCCGAGAAGTTGACCGGACTGCCGTGGGTGAGATGACCGCCGTGGGACAGGTTCATGCTCAGGATGGTATCGCCCGGCTGGAGCTGGGAGAAATACGCCGCCATATTGGCCTGCGCGCCGGAGTGGGGCTGGACATTGGCGTGCTCGGCGCCGAATAGGGCTTTGGCCCGATCAATGGCAAGCTGCTCGGCGACATCGACGTAGGCACAGCCGCCATAATAGCGCTTGCCGGGATAGCCTTCCGCGTACTTATTGGTAAGAACCGAGCCCTGGGCTTCCAGCACGGCCTGACTGACCAGGTTCTCGGATGCAATCAGCTCAAGATTGTCCTCTTGACGCTGGGCTTCGTGCCGGATCGCCGCATACACCTCGGGGTCTTGCTGGGCCAAGCTGCTGTTCATACACATTCCCTCGGGTAACGATGATGCCTGAATCCGAACTGTACAGCCTCTCGGGCGCGGGAGAAAAGACACGCCGGGCTGCCGCAAGACCCAGCCGCTGCCATGTTTCCCCGCTGCCGAGGGCGGGCGCACCGCCAGACACTAGGCCTGCTGACTGTCGATATAGGTAATGACGTCTTTGACGGTCCGAATCTTCTCGACGTCTTCGTCAGAGATCTCGGTGTTATACTCTTCTTCGAGGGCCATGACGAGCTCGACGATATCGAGCGAGTCGGCGCCTAAATCCTCGATAAACGACGCCTCCTGGGTCACCTCTTCGCGGCTCACGCCGAGTTGTTCACAGATGATTTCCGTGACGCGTTCCTGTGTTGCACTCTCTGCCATAACGCTGTCCTCCTCTATCGCTCACCCAGATGCCAGAGCCGGGGCGGCGCTTATACATACATGCCGCCGTTGACGTTGATGACCTGTCCGGTGATATACGCCGCTAGGGGGCTGACCAGGAAGGCCACCACTTCGGCGACCTCTGCCGGGGTGCCCAATCGGCCGGCTGGAATGAGGCTCAAATATCCTGTTTTGACCTGATCTGGCAAGGACCCGGTCATGTCGGTTTCAATAAAGCCCGGGGCTACCGCGTTGACGGTAATGGTGCGTGAGGCCAGCTCTTTGGCCAGGGTCCTGGTCAGTCCCAGAATGCCCGCTTTGGCCGCGCTGTAGGCGGCCTGTCCGGTGTTGCCGGTCTGGGCCACCACTGACGTCAGGTTCACGATCCGGCCGCTCCGCTGGCGCACCATGGCTCGGGCCACGGCTTTGCTGCACAGAAAAGCGCCCTTGAGGTTGACCCCCATGACCCGTTCCCACTCGTCTTCTTTCAGGCGCAACAGCAGGCCGTCGAGCGCCAGGCCGGCGTTGTTGACCAGGATGTCGATCCGGCCGTGTCGCGCCACCACATCCTGGACGCTGGTCGTGACCTCGGCCTGATCGGCGACGTTAAAGCGGCACGGCTCAGCCCGGCCGCCGGTCGCCCGAATATGGGCACATACCTCTTCGGCCGCTGCCTGATTTTGCACGTAATTGACCTGGACCTGAGCGCCGTCCTCGGCCAGGCGCTCGGCAATCGCCCGGCCGATACCGCGTGAGGCGCCCGTCACAAGGGCGACCTGTCCCTCCAGCCTGGCGGTCATGCGAGCAGTCCTTGCACCGCCCCGAGGTGGCCGGGCTGCCCAAAAGAGGCGCACGGGATGCCGGAGTCAATCCGTTTGAGCAAGCCGCTCAACACGCGCCCGGGGCCGATTTCGACCGCTGCCTGGCAGCCCAGGGGGCGAAGCTGGTGCATGCTCTCCTCCCAGCGGACCGGAGCCGTCACCTGCTGGAAGAGCAGAGGTTTAACCCGGTCAGGGTCCTGGTGGGGCTGGGCCGTGACATTTGGAATCAGGGCAAGCGACAGGGTCTGAACCGCGAGTGAGGCCAAGACCTGGCGCAGCCCATCGGCCGCCGGGGCCATCAGGTCGCAGTGGAAGGGCGCGCTCACCGCCAACTCAAGAGCCCGCTTCGCGCCCCGCGTCTTGGCGACCTCGACCGCCCGCCGGACGGCCTCGGCATGGCCCGCCACCACCACCTGGGCGCCGCCGTTGATATTGGCCGGGGAAACGAGCTGGCCTTGGGCGGCTTCCTGACACACCTCGGCAACAGCCTGGGGTGAGAGTCCCATCAGGGCCGCCATACTGCCGACTCCGGCCGGGACGGCCTCTTGCATCAGCCGACCACGTTCGCGGACGGTCCGCAGGGCATCGGCGAACGACAACGCCCCGGCTGCGACCAGCGCGGTGTACTCGCCCAGACTGTGGCCCGCTACGCACACCGGCCGAAGGTCCGTCTCGTGCTCGAGCACCCGCAGGGCGGCGATACTGGTCGCCAGGATGGCCGGTTGGGCATTAGCGGTCAGCCGCAGGTCGTCTTCCGGGCCCGCGAAGCACAGCGCCGACAGTTTGAACTGCAAGGCTTCGTCCGCTTCGCTGAAGACCTCGGCGGCAACCGCGAACTGCTGTGTCAGCGCCTCCCCCATCCCGACCGTCTGGGCACCCTGGCCGGGGAAGAGCAGCGCCAGCCTGTGGCTCATTTGTGGTGTTCCTCTTCTTTCTGATCTGGTGTGTGGCCGGAGTTGGATTGGGCAAAGCCGATCGTCTGGTCGGTCGAGCCGGTCGGCTCCTGGCCGGCGTGTCCGTTGGGCCGCTGGTGGCTGGCCGGTGCGGGTTGTCGGTGGGTATCGAACTCCGGTGTGTCGGCCCGAGCCGACGGGTGTCTGTCTGGCGGCGACTCAGGTCCATGGCCGTCGCGGTGGCGGAAGCGGTCCCGAATGTGCGTCCACAGGGTGCGACCGCCACGTTTGATCTCGGCGGTCAAAAACGCGGTTTCCGGCAGGGCGTGCAGGTTTGCAATAATCTGATCGTTCACCCCCCGACGGACCGACTCATCGGCCAGGCGGATCGCGTTTTTGATCGCCTTGGGGCTGGACGCGCCATGGGCGATAATCGGCAGTCCCTTGGTTCCCAACAGCGGGGCGCCGCCAATCTCATCCGTATCCAGACTGGCGCGCAGATCGGCAAAAGAGCGGCGCAGCAAGAGGTAGGCGAGCTTGCCCTGCCAGTTGGCGGTGAACAGAGAACGCAGCTGGGCGTGCAGAAAGTCGTAGAAGCCCTCCATGGTCTTGAGGGCGACATTGCCGGTAAAGCCGTCGGTAACAATGACATCGACTTTCCCGCTGTTGAGGTCGCGGCCTTCGATATAGCCAATGTAATTGAGCGACAGCTTTCCGAGAATTTCGTGCGCGACGCGGGTCGCCTCGGTCCCCTTTGAGTCTTCCTCACCGTTGCTCAGGACGCCGATGCGCGGATACCGAATGCCGCGCACGACACGGGCGTAGACCTCGCCCATGATGGCGAACTGGACCAAGTGTTGCGGTTTACACTCCACATTTGCCCCGGAATCAATGAGACAGGCGCGCTGGCCCAGAGTCGGCAACACGGTGACAATGGCCGGCCGCTCGACGCCTTTGAGACGGCCGAGGCTGGTGATGGCCAGGGCCAGCACAGCCCCGGAGTTGCCGGCACTGACGACCGCTCCGGCGTTGCCCGATTTGACATGGTTAAACGCGACGTGCAGCGACGAGTCGCGTTTGTTGCGCATGGCCGCGGTCGGCGAGTCGCTCATGCTGATCGTCTCGGTGGCGTGCTGGATGGACAGCAGCGAGGATTCTTTGGCCCGGACACGTTCAAGCTCGTGCAAAATGCGGTCTCGATTGCCGACCAGCAAGACCTCAATACCGTACTCCCGGGATGCAGAGACCGCACCCTCGACGACGGCGCCTGGGGCATAGTCGCCGCCCATGGCATCAACTGCGATATACATAGGGATGCGTGGGAAGACAGGCGCTTATTTGATGACTCCTTGGGGAGCAGTCCGGACTGAAGAGAGGAGGGCCAGGGGCGAAGCGTTGCCGCTCGGCTGGCAGGCGCAGCTGTCTTGGTTCAGGTTGATGCCACACTGGGGGCACAGGCCCTGGCACGCTTCATAACACACCGGAGCACTAGGCAGGGCTAGCATGACTTGTTCGTGGATCAGCGCTGAGACGTCAACATGTTCTCCGTGATAAAAACTCGCCGACAGCTCGTCCTGGTCCAGCGCAATCTCGCGGCCGAGCCGGGGCGTGGGCTGAAGAATCACCGAGAATGAACGATCCAGGGGAAAGGTGTACGTCTCCAGGCAGCGCACGCACTGAGCGCTGAGTGTCGTCTGGACGCTGCCGTCAAAGAAGAGGTCGTGCCCCGAGCGAAAATGGCTCAGCCGAATGTGCGCCAGCGCTTCAACCCGGTACTCGGACGTGGCCTGGGCTGAGGAGAGGAACTGGCCGAGTTCCTGGGCCTCCTCGCTAAAAGCCAGGACGGTCGGGGACGTGAGGATATCTTCGATATGGATCTTCACCGGACCAGCCCATTCGCAACAGCATCCATATAGTATGATCTCTGGACAAATGCAACGCGCCGGACCCGGCCTTGGCTTGACTGTCAGGCGCTGATCGGTTAGCTGTCGGGAGTCGTGCAGGTCATCGCGCTCACGCTCTTCATTGTCTGGATCCTGAGTCTGTGGCTGCTCCTCACCGGGCGCTGCCCCGGCTTGCCCTGGCTGTCCTTCCAGCCGGCAGCCCTGCTGAGCGGGATGCTCTTGTTTGTGGTCATGAGCCTGCTCGGCCTAGCCTGTGTCGTCCTGATCGTTGCTCCCTAGCCCCCCCACCTCGACAAGATCGCAGGTGCGTCTCAGCGAGACGCTCACTCTGTGCCTCACTCCTGATCTTTTTGTCGGCGTCATGGGTCTGTTCCCCACCTGCGCCCATGCTTCCCACATTCACGAACTGAGACAGTCTGGGAGAGAAACCCGGTATTGTCCTTCCTCGGAGTGCGACAGTTAAGTCACAGGCCATTGCAGCGGTAACCCAAACGCCTCAGCCAGGAGTCTAAACAAGAGTCTGACCAAAAGATGAAACTGTGAGACAAGGAGGAAGGGCATGAAGCTGAGAAGCCTGTTAGGCGGGGGAGCAGCACTGACAGTCGTGGTGCTGCTCAGTACGCCAGCCGTTGCCGAGCTGCCTGGCGACCGCACGGCGCGTAGAATCGAACGTATGCAAGAATGGCTCGATCTGTCTGAGAAGCAAGCCGCAGAGGTGCGTCTGATTCTTCAACGGGCGCGGCACAACGGCCGGTGTCGACAAAGTGGGGACGTTGATGCCCGCCGAACCTGTAGACGAGCAAAACGCGAGGCCGTGCGCAAAGAGTTGGCGACGATTTTGACGCAACAGCAACTCGAAACATTTAAGGGCTTACACGCTGAACATAAAACCGGTCGGACAGAGCGCCGACAAGGCCGCCCTCACCACTGAGACTCGTCGAGCGGCTTTTCCAGCTTAATGAAACACGGACTGAGGAAAACCAAAGCGCAACCTTCCCGTTGGTCCGTTGTTTGTGAAGCAGAGAGAGGGTGTCATGAAAAAATCATCTCCCGCGTCACGTTATATAAAAGACGTTCATCGTTCGGCCCAGCCCATCCTATCGTACGATATCGGCGCGGTCAGTCGACTGTTACCAAACGCGGTCATTCTGCCCGAGCAGTTCTACGCTTCTTCCACCGAAGGTCAGGTGCAGGACGGAGAAGTCGCACTCAGGCGGCGCTGTTTCCAAAGACGGTTTGTTCGCAGAGACCGCCGCGTCCAGCGGCTGGCCCAGGAGGCCGAGGAGTGGTTTACGGCCGACGATGCGGACTGGCCGTTCTCGTTCGTGAATATCTGTGCGGTCCTGAGACTCGAGCCCGACTATATCCGGCGTGGGCTGAAGCGCTGGTGTGAACGCTACGGCGACACAGCGGAGCGCGTGACCTCAGTCCGCTCCTTCCGCTTTGCCGCCTGAGCCGAGAATGTCCCGTCGAGGTGCTGCTCAATCTCGGAGCGGCAGGCTTAATCCAGCGTATGCTGAGCTACCAGCTCTCTATTCCAGGTCGCGTCGCCAAAGGTGACTTCTGAGCCTTTGGCCCGCTTGAAATAGATATGCAGATCGTGCTCCCAGGTAAAACCGATGCCACCGTGGACCTGAATCCCGTCCGCGCTGACCTTGCGATACGCGTCGCTACAGTAGGCTTTGGCCATGGCCGACGCCAGAGCCGCATCAGGCGTGGCGTTCGAGACCGCCCAGGCTGCATAATAGGTTGCCGACTTAGCGCTTTCGACCTGCACCAGCATGTCGGCACATTTATGCTGAATGGCCTGAAAGGAGCCGATCGGCCGGCCGAACTGTTCTCTGATCTTGGCGTACTCGACGCTCATATCCAGGACGCGCTGGGCGCCGCCGACCATCTCGGCACACAGCGCGACCTTGCTGTGATCCAGCATCCGGCTGAGCCTGTCCCAGTCCAGTCCCGGCGAGCCGAGCAGGGCGTCCGGCCCAAGTTCGACCTTGTCCAGCCTCAGCTCGCACAGCTTGCGGGTCTGGTCCATGGTTTTCAGCAGGCTGATACTCACGCCGGCCTGCTGGCGGTCGATCAGAAACAGCCCAAATCCCTCGGCGGTCCGCGCGGCACACACGATCATGTCAGCCACATGGGCGTCCGGAACAAACAGCTTCACCCCGCTGAGCCGATATCCACCGTCGTGTTGTTCGGCCCTCAGACGCACGCCCTCGGCATCCCAACGCGCGTTGTCTTCCAGGACGGCCAGGCTTGTCTTGAGCTGTCCCGAGGCGATGCGGGGCAACAGCTGCTGCTTCTGCTCCTCGCTGCCCGCCTCGGCAATGGTAGCGCCGCCCAGCACGACCGTCGAGAAAAACGGCCCGGGCAACACAACCCGGCCCATTTCTTCGAGCACGACGACCATGTCGATCAGGCTGAGTCCTGAGCCGCCGTACTGTTCGGGCAGAATGAGGCCCATCCAGCCCAGCTCGGCCATCTGCTGCCACAACGCATCGGCATAACCCCGCTCGTCCTCCATCATTTGGCGGACATAGCTCATCGGACATTCGTTGTTCAAGAAATCTGCCGCAGACTGGCGCAGCAACTCCTGCTCCTCGGTGAAGCCAAAATCCATGCAGTGCTCCGGAAAAGGGGAACGATAATGCCCAAGTCGGATGAGAAAAGATTATCGTTTCCCTTTCGAGGGGAACGCTAGCGTTCCCCTATATTTCTCTTTAACTATTGGCCAGAATCGACACGCAGCCGACCGAACCCGGGCCGCCTAGATTGTGCGCCAGCCCGACTTGGGCATCCTTGACTTGGCGTTCCCCGGCCTTGTTCCACAGGTGCTGACCGACCTCGTAGATCATGCGGATACCGGTCGCGCCAATGGGATGGCCGAACGATTTGAGACCGCCCGACGGATTGACCGGAATCTCGCCGCCGATTGCCGCCCGGCCCTCTTCCACGTACTTCCAGCCCTCGCCCTTTTGGCACAGCCCGAGGTCTTCGTAGTTGAGGATTTCGGTGATCGTGAAGCAGTCGTGGCACTCGACCAGATCAATGTCCTTGACCGTCATGCCGGCCTGCTCGTAGGCCGACTGCGCGGCCTGGGCCGTGGCCGGGAAGCCGGTATAGGCGAAACCCGGTTTCATATACGGCTCGCCCGAGGTGACCGACAGGCCGATGCCTTTGACCTTCAGCGGATCGGGCCGGAAGGATGTGGCCAGCTCGGACTTGCAGATGATCACCGCGGCCGCCCCATCCGTGGTCGGACAGCAGTCGAACAGGCCCAGCGGGCTACAGATCAGCGGCGCGTTGACGACCTGCTCTTCGGTCACCTCCATCCGAAAGTGCGCCTTGGGGCTCATGGTGCCGTTGTGATGATTTTTGATCGCTACCTGAGCCAGGGCGTGTTTGTCGATGCCGTAGGTCTCGAAGTAGCGGTTGGCGGCCATCGCGAACAGCGACGGCGCGGTCGTGCCGTAGCCGACAACGGGATGATTGCCAAAGGTGCCCAGGCCGCGCTGGCCGGAGTCGCGCAGCTTCTCGAAGCCGAGCGCCAGGACCACATCGTACATGCCCGAGGCCACCGCCATGCAGGCGTTGCGGAAGGCGTCCATCCCTGAAGCACAGTAGTTCTCAACCCGGGTAATCGGGATATTGTACAGCTTCAGGGGGTCGGCCAGGGCGTTGCCGGCGCTGGCCGAACTCAGGGTGCCGACCCAGGCGGCCTGAATCTGGCCGGGGTCAATACCGGCGTCGGCGTAGGCTTCCAGGGCTGCCGTGACGACCATATCTTCCGCGCTCATGTCGTAGTTCTCGCCGAATTTGCTGCAGCCCGCCCCAATCACCGACACCTTGTCACGAATATTCATCTGTCTCCTCCTTCCTGGAGTGTGTTGCTCAGCTGCTGACCGGTCTGGCCTTCCAGAAATAGTTCTTGATGCCAGACCCCTCGTGGTACTTTCTAAACGTGAGTTCAACCGGCATGCCGATGGCCACCCGGTCGGATTCGCAGTCGGTCAGCTGCACAAAGACCCGACCGCCGCCGTCGAGGTCAACCACCGCATGCGTGGTCGGCGGATCGGGCGTTTCGGTCAGATAGTCATGGGTGAAGGTGAACAGCTTGCCGGTCCGGGCCAGCTTCACCTCGTCAAGACCGTCACGATGGCCGCACTCGACACAGATCCGGTGGATGGGAAACTGAATCGTGTCGCAGTTGGGGCATTTCCCGCCGTGGAGCGGCAAAATCTCGTTTTTATCCCGCAGCAAAACAACCGGGGTCGATTCGTCCGGGGTCGAGTAATCCTTTTTCATCAGCTTGCGGAAGCGGGCGTATTTGCCGTACGACGACATAGTGCGTTTGCGCTCAATCTGCGAGTAGACGCTACGCACCAGTTGGTAGTCGGCCATGGCTTCGGTCACGCGGAAGACGGCCGCGTCCCCGCCGTCGCCATAGCCGGCGACCAGAATCAGATCGCCTGGCTTGGACCGTTCCAGAACTGCGGCCAGCAACACCAGGGGCTGGGCCGTACCCGAATCGCCGAGCGTGGTCCAGAACGTATCCTGAACCTGAGACTTGACATCCAGTTCCAGGCTGCGCAGGGCCGCCTGCATGGCGCGCTGGCTCGGACCGGCAATGGCCGCGCTGGTGATATCCCGGGCGCTCAGCCCACACCTGTCCAGCACCCCCGTGACTGCGGCGGCGACAAAACGGTTGTAGCCAAACTTGTTCTCAAACCCGCCCGGGAAGGAGCGCAGGTAGTCCTGCTCTTCGGTGCGCCAGGTGCCGAGAAACTCCTGGCCCATGGTATACGTCCCGACCACCTCGGCCAGTACCCCGTCGGTCCCGACCACCAGCGCTCCGCCCGCATCGCCATAGTTCTGCTCCTGCTGGGTATCGGGCTCACCCATGCGCGAGTCGCCCGCACATACCAGCAGGCGCTGACCGTCCTG
>JAGWBB010000027.1:44284-45494 GCA_021296095.1 Desulfurellaceae bacterium
CCATTGATGAAGCCCGAGGCCGAAGACGCCAGGAAGACACACGGCCAGGCGACTTCGAGACCGCTGCCAAAGCGTTTGAGAGCGTTGGAATCACGGGCGCGCTGCTGCAGCTCGGGCGTCGGCCACAAGACTTCCATGACGCCCGGTGTTTCAATCGGGCCGGGTGAGATGCAGTTGACCCGAATGCCGTAGGGCGCCCACTCGATGGCCAGCGAGCGGGTCAGATTGACCACGCCGGCTTTTGAGGCGCCGTAATGGGCCATGGAAGCCGCCCCGTAGACGCCCGCATCGGACGAGATATTGATGATGCTGCCGCCGCTGTTTTTGTCCATCATGAGCCGCGCCACGGTCCGGGAAAACAGAAAGGTGCCGTTCAAGTTGATATCGACAATGGCCCGGAACCCGTTGGGCGAAATATCGTGGGCGTGGGCCACAAAGCTGGCTCCGGCGTTGTTGATCAGCACATCGACCCGACCCCAGTTGGCCACGGCTCTGTTGACCACGGCTTCGACCTGATCGTTGTCGCGCACGTCGCACACAATCGCATCGACCGTGCCTCCCTCGTTACGGATGCCGTCGGCCACCGGACCGAGGTGATCCATCGTCCGGCTGGTGATCAGGACTTTGGCCCCACGGCGGCAGAACTCGGCCGCAATATCGGCCCACCGGTAATGATCGTCACTTTATCCGCAATATCAAAGGCCGTATCTGCCATGCCGTGTCTACTCCGTGTTTACGCCGGGCTTGTCGCAGCGCCCTAGCCAAGACTGGGCAACCATGTCTGGCCGCCGTTCGAGGTTCGCATGACCGTCCCAAAGCCGCCCACGATCCAGCCGTGCTGGTCGTCCGCAAAATCAATCGCCCGCAGCCAGGTCACAGTCGGCATGCCGAAGCTGGCGCGTTGCCAGGTGGGGCCGTCTTCCCCGACCTGGCGCTGATAAATGCGTCCCGAGGCGCCGACGATCCAGCCCCGACCGTTGTCGAACAGGATCGGGGTGAAGAGCGGCGCGGTTTCTGAGGCGGTATCGGCCAGGAACGTCCAGTGTTGGCCGCCGTCGGTCGTCGCCGCGATCTTGCCTTCCAGACCGACGGCAATGCCCTCCTGGGCCGAGGTGAAATACGCGCCGAAGAAGGTGGGAAAGTTCAGGGCGTCGTCAATGCCGGCCTGGCCCAAGAGGCTGTTCTGCTGCTCGGTCCAGCTCTGGCCGCC
>JAGWBB010000028.1:0-27847 GCA_021296095.1 Desulfurellaceae bacterium
GCGGCGACCAGCTCGCCCACGTCCCGCTAGTAAAAAATAGCGTCAAAATGATGGCGGCGCAAATACTCCAGGCCCTGGTCGAGATAGGCATGCAGATCGAGCTCGGGTGAGGGAGTGCGGGGGTTGAGCGGGGCGTCGAGCAGGTGGAAGTTATAGCCTGAGAGGCCGGCAATGGCGTCCCGGTCTCGCTGCGAGGGACAGGTGATGAATACCTCCATAGGGCTGAACCTCCGTCCGCTGCGGAGTGCGGCGGGAATCCCCCTCCCACCCTGCGCCCCGGCATTCTATTGATTGCCCAGCCTGTGTCAACTATTGCAATGCAAAACGGCTCCGGCAAAAATCGAACCGCTCGACACAAAAATACCCACAGAGAGGATTGACCCATGCTACTCTATCTTGACACCAGACGTGCCCCCAACCCGCGCAAAGTCCGCATCTATCTGGCCGAGAAGCAGCTCGACATTCCCATCAAGGAGCTGGACCTGTACGCCGGCGAGCAAAAAACGCCCGAGTTCCTGGCCAAGAATCCGTTTGCCGGGGTGCCCATCCTGGAACTCGACGACGGAACCGTGTTGGCCGAGACCCTGCCGATCATGGAATACCTAGAAGAGCTGTATCCCGACCCGCCCTTGATTGGCACCGACGCGGTCAGCCGCGCCCAGGTCCGGGCCTGGGAGCGGCGGTGTGAGATCGGGGTGTATCTCACCGCCTCGCGCATGGTGCTGTCCAAGGGCGATGTCTCAGACCACGCGAAAGGTGTGCTGATGTCGCGCCTGCCGCTGGTCAACGCCGGCCTGGAGGGTAAAGACTGGCTGGCCGGGGCCTTCTCGATTGCCGACATCATGCTGTTCATCGGCCTGGAGACCGCCCACAACAGCCGCTATCAGGGCGAGTTCGGGCTCGACCCGGCCTGGACCAACCTGCGGCGCTGGTACGAGGCCGTGAAAGCCCGGCCCAGCACCTCGGCGTAAGATCGGGTCGGCGGGGCTCGGCGGCCACACCCGCCGTCGGGCCGAGCGACCAGAATCCAGCACCTCCACCTCGTGATTCTCGCGGCACTCTACGAGTGCTTGAGCTTGGAGACGATGGAATGATGAGAGAGCCGAACCTTCTTCCATCGACCTAGCCACAAGAGGCACCGTGGCGACGACCGCCTCGGACAGCTGGCTCTTGACCTGGAAGACCTCGACATTCCGCAGACCTGCGACCTTAAAGCCTACGATAGCATCACTTCCGTCCCTCTCAAGCGCCACCACATAGACACCTTCGGGATTACCATTCACTCAAAGCAAGATTAACGGATCGGTGAAAAGATTGACGCTATCTTCGTAGCTCGTGGAAACGCCAACTCCGCATGATCCAATCCTTCGCTGACAAAGAGACCGAAGAACTATTCCATTCGGAAAGAAGCCGACGCTTTGCGGCAATCTCACGAGTAGCGCTGAGAAAACTTATTCAGATGAACCAAGCGCGTGTCTTGAGCGACTTGGCCGTTCCTCCCGGAAACCGCTTGGAAAGCCTGCGGGGCGACCGAGCAAGTCTTCATTCCATTCGCATCAACGATCAGTGGCGCATTGTCTTTCAGTGGACAGAGCACGGACCGGCACGAGTCGCCATTGTCGATTACCATTGACAGTTCCCCATGACGTTATATGGTATGAGGATGAAAAGTCCCATTACTCCTGGTGAAATTCTTCTGGAGGAGTACCTCAAGCCAATGGGGATCTCGCAGAACGCCATGGCCCGCGCGATCGGTGTTGCCCCACGGGCCATCAACGAGATCGTTCTTGGCAAACGGTCGATCACGCCTGCCATGTCTATTCGCTTCGGCGCTTTCTTCGGACAGTCTGACGAGTTCTGGCACGGACTCCAGGTCGAGTGTGATTTTCGCAAGCTCTCCAAGGAAAAGAAAAGGCTGACTGCCCATATCCAGCCGGCTTCTACCTTGGCTCACGCCTCCTGACTTCCCCTACCTGACCAAAGAAAAAAGTGTGAAATGGACAGGCCAACACTGCTCGCAGGAAGTTTGAGGAGTTAAGTGAATGGACAGTCCAGCTCTCATAAGCTTTGAAGACGCTCCGTTTGAAATCATTGATGGCGACCGTGGCAAGAATTATCCAAAACAGAACGAATTTTCAGATGATGGACACTGCTTATTTTTGAGTGCGACCAATGTGACCCGGGACGGATTTGAGTTCTCAGAGTGCCAGTTCATCAGCGAATAAAAAGACGCGATTCTACGGATGGGTTCAGACAGGTACCAGGCTTCGTCGAGACGCCGTCGAGGGCAATTGAGACAGACCACAATCGGGGACGGCTATTGCTCGGGACTGCCGCGACCTGAAATCGGGAACGGTTCGTGCCGCCGTTTGACCAGCGGGTGGGAAGAGGAAATGTGAAAGGGAAAGCGGAGTGGACTCTGCCAGGGCCGAGTTACCGTTGCGACGACCCGCCAGGCGCTGTTCGTGTCGCCCTTGACAATGGACTTGGTCAGAAGAACTATCTGGCCCGACCAGTTGGCCGGAGCAGGCTTGTGAACGAACGTCCTCCCGCCCGGTCGATTTCTAAAGATTATGAGCCTGTGCTTGTGTGACGAAACCGACTGGCGATACGGAACCGTACATTGCTCTAGGCATCCTCACCCTTCCATCCGGCCAAATCGTCCAAGGCCACGTCTAACACGGTCGCAAGCCGGCGAAACAGAGCCAGCGTCCCAGACTTCCGCCCATTCTCGACCTGTGACAGATACCCTTTCGAGACGCCTGCCCGCTCCGCCAGCACCTCCAGCGTAAACCCGCGGTGTTGGCGCCACGCCCGCAGGGGTGGCACGCCGTCCAGGATCGCATTCACGACCTCGCCCGGAACGGTCTCGCCAGCCGCGTCCTCACTCAGCACCCGGTCGATGGCAGCGCAATCCGCGGAGTCCTCCAGCGAAGCGACCAGGCGACGGTAATCCTCAATCGGCAGGACGGCGTATTCGGGCTGGCCGTCCTTCTCAATGATCTGCACATTTCGTTCGTTCATCTGTACACCTGCCCTCTCCGGTCAATCTTCGCCACGAGAAGCACCTTTCGCTCGTCGTCAAGGACATAGATGATACGCCAGTCGCCTGTCCGGAGTCGAAAGCCTCCAGCCTGACCCTGCAGCCGCGTCGCGTTCGGATGTCTCCCGTAGGGATTTGCCGCAACCGTTTCGATTCTCGCGCGGATCCGCTGCGCAAGGTCGCGCGGCAGGCGAAGAAGCTGGCGTGCCGCATGTTTCTGATAGCGAACTTCATACACGTGCAAGGTTTACCATTCAACGACTGTCTGTCAACCAGCAGTGATGTCTCGACCCGGCTGCCAGGACAACTATGAGCTGATAACAAGCGAAGACTTTGAGCCTCCGGTTGCTTGATGGGACCGGCTTGTTGTCCTAATCTAGCCAGACTTAGTCCAACCGGGCGGTATGTCAAATGAAGGTGAATATACACGAGGCAAAGTCTCAGCTTTCGAAGCTTGGTAAGCTGGCCTGGGAGGGCGAAGGAATCATCATCGCTAAAGCTGGCGAACCGTATCTGCGGCTTGAGCCGTACCACAAGCCAAAGACCAAGCGCAAACCAGGCGCCTCGAAGGGACAAATCTGGATCGCTCCAGATTTCGACGAGACGCCTCAAGACGTTATCGACTCGTTCTACAACTCAAAGATCTTTCCAGATGAGGACAGCGAATAGTGCGTTTACTGCTAGACATCCACGCTCTTCTGTGGTGGCTGACAGAGCCTCAGCGGTTGAATGGACGCGCATATGAAGCCATAGCCGACACATTCAACGAAGTCTTCGTCAGCGCAGTCAGCGGCTGGGAGATCGCCGTCAAACGCACGTTGGGAAAGCTTCAAGCCCCGGACGATTTAGAAGCCGGAGTCAAAGAGCAGGGGTTCACGCCGCTCTCTCTCACGTTTTCTCACGCGGAACGGGCCGGCACTCTTCCGCCTCACCACGGCGACCCGTTCGACAGGATGCTGGTCGCCCAAGCCCAGGCCGAAGACCTCGTTCTCGTCACGAGAGACCGCTATATCCCGCGCTATGACGTGCGGACGATGGCGGCATGAGCAACGGTGACGACATCTACAGCCTCTACCGTAAATCCCCTGATTCAGCCTGTCTCGTTGTGACCCGCTCTCGACATCGAACAGGCGGAGACCGTAATATAGGCGCATGGCACAATACATAGGCATTTTGACCAGCGGTGGAGACTGTCCCGGACTCAACGCGGCCATTCGTGCGGTCGGCAAGGCCTGTTTGGACGCCTATGACATCCGGCTTATCGGCTTTCAAAACGGTTTCCGTGGATTGGTGCAGAATCAGACCCTGGAGTTAGACAGAAAAGCGCTCTCGGGCATTCTGACCGACGGTGGAACCATTCTCGGCACCAGTCGGGATAAACCGCACCGGATGTTCATTGGCAGCAAAATCCATGACATGACGGATGCCGTCATCGATACCTATCGGCGGCATCATCTGGATGCACTGGTCTGTCTGGGCGGGGGTGGCACACAGAAAAACGCGCTGCGGCTCAAAAAAGCGGGCCTGCATATCGTGACCCTGCCAAAAACGATTGACAACGATATTGCCAAGACCGACATCACGTTCGGGTTTAATACTGCGGTGGGCATCGCGACCGAAGCCATAGACCGGCTGCATTCGACCGCGACCAGCCACGACCGGATTATCGTGGTCGAAGTGATGGGCCACAGAGCGGGCTGGTTAGCGCTCCAAGCCGGAATGGCCGGCGGGGCGGATGTCATTCTTATCCCGGAAATTCCTTATCACCTTGAGCGGGTCGCCCAGACTATTCGAGAACGGACCAGACAGGGGAAGCACTTCAGCATTGTCGTGGTCGCAGAAGGCGCGCTGTCTATCAGTGAAGCCCAAAAGGTCGGGGAACTCGTGCACCAAAAAAAAGAGGCCAAAGACAGACAAGAAAAGGAAAAGGCCTCGGCCAATCTGGAAAAATTCCATAAGGAACACGTTGGCCATACGATTCGTCTCACCCAGGAGTTGGAGCGCCTGACGGGCCAGGAGTCGCGCCTGAGCATTCTTGGTCATCTGCAACGCGGGGGGACGCCCTCAGCCACGGACCGTGTCCTTGCCACCTGGCTGGGCACGCGCTGCGCCCAGTTGCTGCGAGAGGGTCGCGACGGCTTTATGCTGGCCGTACAGGACCGGCAGCTCCGACCCGTACCTTTGGAAGAGGTCGCGGGGAAAAAGAAGCTGGTCTCCCCGGACCATCACCTCGTTGAAGCGGCTCGTCTGGTCGGGACGAGCTTCGGCGATTAGGCCACGGTTGGACTGCGGTCAACACATCAGGACGGACTCTCGTAGAACACGTACGAGGTCGAATAATCGCTGAACTCAAAGTAGACCTTGGCCTCCCCGTCGTCAGACCGGCCGTTCAGGTTGGCGTCCAGCACGCCGTAGCCGAAGCGGTACGGCCGGGGCACGCCGTCGCCGGTTCCGGTTGCGGTCGAAATCTTGTCAATTTCAAGAAAGCGCTTGACCAGCTTGTCGCCCGCGTAAATTTCCAGTACCCCGTCGGTGCCGGTCCAGTTCTGGACCGCCCGCCCAAACTTGTTCTGGGTTTCCTGGGTACACGCCACGCCGACCAGGACGAGGCCGGCAAACACGACAGCCCGCAGCAGTGCATGTTGCATTGTTTTCCTCACACCGGCACCGAGCCTTTGAGCAGGATGCGCTGATGACGCCGGCTCTGGCCGACCGAAAAATCCATATTGACCGAATGGACCAGACACCGGTTGTCCCAGACCAGAATATCGCCGACCCGCCAGGCGTGATCGTAGCGGTAGCGGGCCTGGGTCATGTGGGCGTGGAGCCGGTCGAGCAGGGCGTCGCTCTCCTGCCGCTCCAGATCGACAATCCGGTCGGTCCGGTTTGCGTTCAGATAAATCGCTTTGTGCCCGGTCTCATCATGGGTCCGAATCAGGGGGTGGACCACGTCCGGGGTTTCCTGTTTTTCAACCGTCGAGCGTTGCTGGGCCCGGGCCGGAGTGCGCAGCGTATCGTAGCTATGCACGGCCCGCAGGCTGTCCACCCGGGCCTTCAGCTCCTCAGGCAGGTCGGTATAGGCGGCCCGCAGATTGCAAAAACAGGTTTCGCCACCGGACTCGGGCAGGGCCAGGGCCTGGAGCATGGTCGCCTTGGCCGGGACGGCAAAATACGAATCGTCGGTGTGCCAGCCCGTCAGGCGTAGCCGGGACAGATCGGCCGGCTTGGACTCAGGCGTCTTGTACGAGCTGTCCAGAACCGACACTTCGGGGACGTGGGTATCCCGATACTCGCGCAGCAGCTGAAGCTGAGGTTCACCAAAGTAGCGGGCGACCCGGACAAATTCGGCCGGCGTCAGGGGCGCGGTGCGCAGGCATAGCAGATGCGCCTTAAGAAACGCGCCAGTGATGGCGGCTCTGGCGGCGTCATCTACGGGTCGCGTCCAGTCAAGTCCGCTGACCTCGGCGCCCAAGGCGTCACTCAAGGGCGTGATGCGGAGTGTCATGATACTCGCCTCCCGATGGAGATGTGTTCGGCGACTGTCCCTGCCGAACTTAGCCCAAGGCCGGCCGGAAACCAAGCCCGCGGGCCGAGAAAATGGGGCTCCTATTGACCCGTCTGAGGCGACAGGGCATATGTCTTCCACACGGGATTGTCATTCACTATGGACGATCTAATTCAAAAAGCCGACACCCTGCTCGAAGCCCTGCCGTATATGCAGCGCTTCTCGGGCAAGACCCTGGTCATCAAGTATGGCGGCCACGCCATGCAGGACGACGACCTCAAGCAACACTTTGCCCAGGACATCGTGCTGCTCAAGTTTACCGGCATGAATCCGGTCGTGGTCCACGGCGGGGGCCCCCAGATCGGCCACATGCTGGAGCGGCTGGACATCAGCTCGACCTTCGTGCGCGGCATGCGCGTCACCGACGCCGCCACCGTGGAAGTGGTCGAGATGGTGCTGGGCAAGCTCAACAAGGAGATCGCGACCCTGATCAACCGCCAGGGCGGCCGAGCGGTCGGCCTGAGCGGCAAAGACGGGGACATGATTGTGGCCCGCAAGATGTTCGTGACGGACGGCCAGCCGCCCCAGCGCCGCGATATCGGTCAGGTCGGGGAAGTCGTCGGCGTCAACCCTGACTTGGTCCACTCCCTGACTGGGGCCGATTTCATCCCCGTCATCGCCCCGATTGGCATCGGCCGGGACGGCACCACGTATAATATCAACGCCGACCTCGTCGCCGGAAAAGTCGCCCAGGCTCTGCAGGCCGAAAAGCTCATCCTGCTGACCGATGTCGAGGGCATTCAAGACGACAGCGGCGCCCTGATCTCCACCCTCGGCAGCCAGCAGGCCAAGACCCTGATTGACCGCCACACCATCAGTGCGGGCATGATTCCCAAAGTCGAGTGTTGTCTTGAGGCGCTGCACGGCGGGGTGCGCAAGACCCATATTATTGACGGCCGCGTCCGCCACGCCATCCTGCTGGAGCTGTTCACCAAGGAGGGGGTCGGCACCGAGGTCGTCCGGAGGAACGCATGACCAACCAGGATATCATTGATCTGAACACCCGGTATCTGTGCAACACCTACGCCCGCTTTCCGGTCGCCTTTGTGCGCGGCGAGGGCTGTCGGCTGTGGGACGCCGAGGGCAAGGAGTATCTGGACCTGTTTGCCAGCCTGGCCGTCATGAACCTCGGCCAGTGTCATCCGGCCGTGGTCCGGGCGGTCCAGGATCAGGTCGCCACCCTGACCCATATCTCCAATTTGCACCACACCGTGCCCCAGGCGCGGCTGGCCGAGCTGCTGTGCAGCCACTCGTTTGGCGACAAGGTGTTTTTCTGCAACAGCGGCGCCGAGGCCAACGAGGCGTCAATCAAGCTGGCCCGCAAATACGGCGTGGATAAGCGCGACGGACGCTATGAGATCCTGACCGTCCTGGGCTCCTTCCACGGGCGGACGATGGCCACGATCGCCGCCACCGGCCAGGAAAAGGTCCGCCAGGGCTTTGGACCGGTGCTGGACGGCTTTCGCTACGTCGCCTACGACGACCTGGAGGCGATGGAGGCGGCGGTCTCGGACAAGACCGTGGCGATCCTGGTCGAGCCTATTCTGGGCGAGGGCGGGGTCGTGGTCCCCCGACCGGGCTATCTCAAGGGGCTGCGCGACATCTGCGACCGCCACGACCTGCTGCTGATCGCCGACGAGGTGCAGGTCGGCATCGGCCGCACCGGCACGCTGTTCGCCTATGAGCACGCGGGCATTGAGCCGGACATCATGCCCCTGGCTAAGGCCCTGGGCGGCGGCATTCCGGTCGGCGCGATGGTCGCCCGGGCCGAGGTAGCCGAAAGCTTGAACCTGGGCACCCACGGCTCCACCTTTGGCGGCAATGCGGTCGCCTGCGCCGCAGGAGTGGCAGTCGTGGATACCCTGCTGAACGGCGGCGTGTTGGAAAACTGCCACAAGATGGGCGCCTACTTCCTGACCAGGCTGCAAGACCTGCAAGCCAAGTTCTCGTGCATTACCGAGGTGCGCGGCCAGGGCCTGATTCTGGGCGCCGCACTCGACCGGGACGGGGCGGACATTGTCAGCGCCTGTCTGGATCAGGGCCTGCTGATCAACTGCGCGGCCGGCACGGTGCTGCGTTTTATCCCGCCGCTCATCATTACCCAGGCCGAAATTGACCAAGGCATTGCGATTCTTGAAAAGGTGTTGGCCCAGCAATGAAACGCGACCTGGTCAGTATCGCCGACCTTGAGCCGGACCAGCTCAGCACCATCTTTGCCCTGGCCCAGCGGCTCAAGCGCGAGCGCCGGGCCGGCCAGGCCCATCCCCTGCTGAGCGGCAAAACCCTGGCCATGATCTTCGAGAAGCCCAGCCTGCGCACCCGGGTCACCTTTGAGGCCGGTATGGTGCAGCTCGGCGGCTATGCGGTGTATCTGTCCCCGGCAGACATCGGTCTCGGCACGCGCGAATCGCCGACCGACGTGGCCCGCAATCTGTCGCGCTGGGTTGACCTGATCATGGTCCGCACCTTTGCCCACCAGATTGTCCTGGAACTCGCCGAGCAGGCAACGGTTCCGGTCATCAACGGCCTGTCGGATCTCTCCCACCCGTGTCAGATTCTGGCCGACTGCCTGACCCTGATCGAGCAGCGCGGCCGGCTCGACGGCCTGCACATCGCCTTTGTCGGCGACGGCAATAATGTCGTCAACTCGTGGCTGAATGCGGCCGCCAAACTGCCCATCAGCTTTCGGCTGGCCTGTCCGCCGGGCTATGAGCCCGACGCCGAGCTGTTGGCGGCAGCAAAAAAAGCGGGCGGCGACATTCGGGTCAGCCACGCGCTGCCCGACGCCGTGGACGGAGCCGATGTGGTCTACACCGACGTGTGGACCAGCATGGGCCAGGAAGACGAGAGCGCCGTCCGGCAACAGGCCTTCGGTCCCTACCAGGTCAACGCCGAGGTGCTGGCGCTGGCCAAGCCCGAGGCTCTGGTCATGCACTGCCTGCCCGCCCATCGCGGCCAGGAGATCAGCGCCGAGGTCTTGGACGGTCCGCAATCCATCGTTCTGGAGCAGGCCGAGAACCGTCTGCACGTCCAAAAAGCCATCATGGCCTGGCTGCTCCAGTAGCCCCCGCTCCGTTGTCTTGCCGGTGGTGGCATGGTAGGCTGCCGGGACTTTTTCAAGCAGGTGTTTTGCTGTGGTGGATATACAAAAAGTGGTTCTGGCGTACAGTGGCGGTCTGGACACCTCGGTCATCCTGCGCTGGCTGATCGAGACCTATCAGTGCGAGGTCATCGCCTTTTGTGCCGACCTGGGTCAGGGCGAGGAACTCGCCCCGGTTGAGGACAAGGCCACCCAGGTCGGGGCGAGCAAGATTTACATCGACGACCTGCGCGAAGAGTTCGTGCGCGACTTTGTCTTCCCCATGTTCCGGGCCAACGCCTTTTACGAGGGCGGCTATCTGCTCGGCACCTCGATTGCCCGGCCGCTGATCGCCAAGCGCCAAATCGAAATCGCCCGCCAGGAAGGCGCCCGGGCAGTCTCGCACGGCGCCACCGGCAAGGGCAACGACCAGGTCCGCTTTGAGCTGACCTACTACGCCCTGGAACCCCATATCCAGGTGATTGCACCGTGGCGGGAGTGGGACATGAACTCGCGCACCGAGCTGATCGCCTACGCCGAGCGCTACGCCATCCCCATCCCCGTCACCGCGGAAAAGCCGTACAGCACCGACCGCAACCTGCTGCACATCAGCTTTGAGGGCGGCGTGCTCGAAGACCCGTGGCAGGAACCCTACGACGACATGTTTGTCCTGTCGGTGTCGCCCGAGCAGGCCCCGGATACGCCCGAGTATATTGAGATCGATTTTCAGTCCGGCAACCCGACCGCAGTCAACGGCCAGCCCCTGTCGCCGGCCAAGCTGCTGGCCAGGCTGAACGAACTCGGCGGCAAGCACGGCATCGGCCGGATTGATCTGGTTGAAAACCGCTATGTCGGCATGAAATCGCGCGGCGTGTACGAAACCCCGGGCGGAACGATCCTGCACATTGCCCACCAAGCGGTCGAATCGCTGACCCTCGACCGGGAAGCCCTCCACCTGCGCGACTCACTCGTCCCGCGCTATGCCGAGATGGTCTACTACGGCTACTGGTTTGCCCCGGAACGCGAGATGCTGCAGGCGGCCATTGACGAGGCCCAGACCAACGTCAGCGGCACGGTGCGCCTCAAGCTGTACAAGGGCAACGTGATTGTGGTCGGCCGCAAGTCGGACAAGACCCTCTACAACCCCGAAGTGGCGACCTTCGAGGCCGGCGGAGACTATCGCCAGGCCGACGCCGAGGGCTTTATCCGGATTAACGCCCTGCGGCTGCGGCTGCGGGCGCTGGCCCAGCAATAATACTGCGGTCGGTATGAAACGCAGGACAAAGACGGCCACCGGGACAAAAGCCTGGGCCGGACGTTTTGAGGCGGCTGCCGACCCCAGGATGGAGGCCTTCACCTCTTCCCTGGCCTTTGACCGGCGGCTGGCCCGTTACGACATCCAGGGCAGCCAGGCCCACTGCAAGATGCTGGTCAAGCAGAAGCTGCTGACCCCGGCCGAAGGGGAAAAAATCCGTAAGGGTCTGGAGCGGGTTCAGCGTGAGATTGAGCAGGACCGTTTCCCGTTTCTGGCCTCGGACGAAGATATCCACATGGCGGTCGAGCGGCGTCTGACCGAGAAAATCGGTCTGCTGGGCGGCAAGCTGCACACTGCCCGGAGCCGTAATGACCAGGTCCTGTTGGATGTCCGCCTGTACCTGCGCGAGGAAACGACAACCATCCACAAGCTGCTGACCGCACTCCAGAAACGCCTGGCCCGGCTGGCCAAGCGGCACCGCGACGTGGTCATGCCGGGCTATACCCACCTGCAGCGCGCCCAGCCGGTGCTGCTGGCTCATCACCTGCTGGCCTACTACGACATGCTGGACCGCGATGCCGAGCGCTTGCAGGAATGCCGACACCGGATCAATGTGCTGCCGCTCGGAGCCGGCGCCCTGGCCGGCACCAGCCTGCCGATAGACCGGGCCTATGTGGCCCGCCTGCTGGGTTTTGCCCGGGTCAGCACAAACAGCCTCGATACCGTGGCCGACCGGGATTTTGTGGTCGAGTTTCTGTCGGACAGCGCCATGATCAGCATGCACCTGAGCCGGTTTGCCGAGGAGCTGGTGCTGTGGGCCAGCAGCGAGTTTCAGTTCATCGAACTGCCGGACGCCTTTGCCACCGGCAGCTCGATGATGCCTCAGAAGAAAAACCCCGACGTGCCCGAGATCATCCGGGGCAAGACGGGCCGGGTCTACGGCAACCTGTTCGCCCTGCTGACCACGCTCAAGGGCCTGCCCCTGGCCTATAATCGGGACCTCCAGGAGGACAAGGAGCCGCTGTTTGATACCGTCGATACCGTCAAAAGCATGCTCGGCGTGCTCGAAGCCATGCTTGGCCAGCTGGTGTTTCGGCCTGACCGGATGCAGGCCGCAGCCTTGGGCGGCTTTACCCTGGCGACCGATGTCGCCGACTACCTGGTGGAAAAGGGTGTGCCGTTCAGAAAAGCGCACGACATCGTGGCCCGAGTAGTGCGTCGCTGCCTGTCCGACAACATCGGCCTGGAGCAGCTGTCGCTTGAGGACTGGCAGGGCTTCTCGGCAGCATTTGAGTCCGACCTGCTGCCCCGCCTGAGCCTGGAGGCGGCGGTGGACCGGCGCCGCTCGGCCGGCGGAACCGCGCGGGCCAACGTCCGCAAACGCCTGCAAGAGATTGGGGTGTAAGGGTGACGCTTTGGTGCAAGGCCCCAAGAGTGAGGCAGGCGGCACTCCTGTGCGTCTGGGCGGTGAGCGTGTGGCTGATCACCGCCTGCGGACACAAGACCCCGGTGTATCCGCCCGAACTCGTGTCTCCCCAGGCCATCGCCGACCTGCGGCTGACGGCCAGCGAGAGCGCCATTGAGCTGCGCTGGGATCGGCCCGAGACCTATGCCGACGGCCGCGACATGGACGACCTGGGCGGCTTTGTGGTGCTGCGCGCAGCCCAGCCCAAAGGCGGCCAGCTGGGCGAGTTCAGATCACTGGCCACGATTCCGGTCGACGACCGTGACCGCTTTCGTCAGACCCAACGCTTCCGTTTCACCGACGGCCAGCTCCATGCCGGCACCCGCTATCAGTACCGTATTCAGGCGTTTACATTAGACGGGGACTATAGTATCCCCTCGAACATGGTCCAGCATGTCTGGCAGGCCGGATCGTAACACGCCCGCGCCCGCCGCTCCTTGTGACAGAGCCGACACCTGGGACACATGACGATGAAACTGCCTTTCACCAAAATGCACGGCATCAGCAACGATTACGTGTACGTCAACACCTTCTCGACCGCAGTGACCGATCCTCCCAGCCTAGCCCGGCGGCTGAGCGAACGGCGGACCGGCATTGGCGGCGATGGCCTGATCCTGATCTGCCCCTCGCCCACCGCCCACGCCCGCATGGAGATGTATAACGCCGACGGCAGCCGGGGAGCGATGTGCGGCAACGGGATCCGGTGTGTGGGCAAATACGTCTACGACCACGACCTGGCCCGCGACAACCCCTTGAAAATTGATACCGACTCGGGCCTCAAGGTCCTCTTTCTGGAGCTTGAAGACAGCAGCGTCGCGCGGGTGACGGTCGATATGGGCGAGCCGATTCTCGACGGCCGACAGATTCCGCTCGCCAAGCCGGGACAGATGATCGATCAACCCCTGACGGTTGACGGGGTGTCGTATCAGGTCACCTGTGTGTCCATGGGCAACCCCCACTGTGTGACCTTTGTCGAGGATGTTGAGCCGCTAGCTCTGGAAACGCTGGGCCCCAAGTTTGAGCACCACCCCCTCTTTCCCGACCGGGTCAATACCGAATTCATCCAGGTCGTCAGCCCGACCGAGTTGAACATGCGGGTCTGGGAGCGCGGGTCCGGCGAAACCTGGGCGTGTGGCACCGGCGCCTGCGCGGCGGCGGTTGCCGCCATGCTGACCGACAGGACCGAGCGGCAGGTCAGCGTTCATCTGCGCGGTGGAGACCTTGACATCGAATGGCGGGCAGCAGACGGGCACGTGTATATGACCGGTGCCGCCGAAGAAGTGTTTGAGGGCACGGTCGAGGTCTAGGACCCATACTTTGACCTTTCAGCCACGGGGCAGCGTGGTCACCACTCGGACAATGCCCCGTGCCATCCGGAGGCGTTATGTTTGCGGGCTCATTTGTTGCACAGGTTACCCCCTTCAAGAACGGCCGGGTTGACGAACAGGCGCTGGCCGCCATGATCGAATGGCAGATCGACAGCGGGACGCACGGCATCGTGCCGTGCGGCACGACCGGTGAATCGGCCACCCTGTCGCACGAAGAACATACCCAGGTGGTCAAGCTGGCGGTCGAGGTCGTCAACAAACGCGTCCCGGTCATTGCCGGCACGGGTTCCAACTCGACTGCCGAGGCCATCCGGCTGACCCGTGAGGCCCAGGAGGTCGGGGCCGACGGGGCACTGATGATCTCGCCCTACTACAACCGGCCCACCCAGGAGGGCATTTATCAGCACTATAAAGCAGTCGCCCAGGCCGTGCCCGGCTTTCCGATCGTGTTCTACAATATCCCGGGTCGGACGGGCTCGAATATTGAGCCGGCGACCATGGCCCGCATGGCCGAACTCGACAATATCGTCGGGGTCAAGGAAGCCACCGGGTCGATTGACCAGGTCATCAATATCCGGCTGGCGTGTGGGGACAAGCTGGCCGTGCTGTCCGGTGAGGACGCGCTGACCTTTTCCATGATGGCGCTGGGCGGCAAGGGCGTGATCAGTACCGTCGCCAATGTCGCGCCCAAGCAGATGGCGGCGGTGGTCAACGCCGGCCTGGCCAAGGACTGGGACACAGCCTCGGCCCTGCAACTCGAACTGGTGCCGCTCATCCGGGCGGTCTTTCTCGAAACCAACCCCATTCCGGCCAAAACAGCCCTGGCCCTGATGGGCAAATGCGCACTGGAGTTGCGCCTGCCCCTGGTCCCCATGGCCGAGGGCAACCTGGCCAAGCTGACCACCGCGCTCAAAGACGCCGGCTGTCTCGACAACTAGTTGCGATTGCCTGTTGCACGAGGAGGGACACACGCATGACGGCCAATGTCGTTGTCTGCGGCGCCGCCGGGCGCATGGGCAGGCTGCTGGTCAGCCTCATCCACGACCACGCCGGACTGCATCTGGTCGGCGCAGTTGAGGCGGCCGGTCACTCGGCGGTGGGGAGCGATGCCGGGGAAGTAGCCGGGATAGGCGCGCTGGGCGTCGGCGTTGTCGACGACTACGCGGCGGTTGCCACACCGGATACCGTAGCCCTGGACTTCACCGTGGCCGAGGCCGCCCTGGACCATCTGCGCACCGCCGCAGCCAGCGGCGCGGCAATCGCGATCGGCACCACCGGTCTGTCCACAGAGCAGCGGGCCGAGGCCGAGCAGCTGGCCGCCCGGACACGGACCATCATCGCGCCGAATATGAGCGTGGGGGTGAATGTTCTGCTCAAGCTGGTCTCGGATGCGGCGCGTATCCTGCAGGACGGGTTCGATCCCGAGGTCATCGAAATCCATCACCGCTATAAAATCGACGCCCCGAGCGGCACGGCCCTGGCCCTGGGCAGGACGATTGCCGAGGCCCAGGGCAAGGACTTCGAGGAGCAGGCGCGTTTCAGCCGGCACGGCATCACCGGCCAGCGCAGCGACGAGGAAATCGGCGTCCAGTCCCTGCGCGGGGGGGATGTGGTCGGCGATCACACCGTGCTGTTTGCCGGCTTTGGCGAACGGCTGGAGCTGATCCACCGCTCCCAGAGCCGCGAGTGTCTGGCGCGCGGCGCGCTGCGCGCCGCAGCTTGGCTGCCCGACCAAGCCCCGGGTCTGTACACCATGCGGGACGTGCTCGGCCTGTAAGAAGCCCGCACCTGGACTTATTTGCCCCGAAACTGGGGCTCTCGCTTTTCCAGAAAAGCCGCCACCGCCTCTCGATGATCGTGGGTCTTGAAGAGATAGTCGAGGCCAAAGGTCTCGGTCTGTACCGCAGCGTCAAAGTCGTTCTCCGCGCCCTGTTGCAGGGCCCGCTTGGCAACGGCCAGGGCCAGCGGCGGTAGCGACGCCATCTGGGCGGCCAGCTCGCGGGCGGCCGCCATCAGCCCCTCGGCCGGCACGACCCGGTTGACCAGCCCCAGCTCCAGGGCTTCCTGGGCCTTGACCATACGGGCCGTATAGACCAGCTCCAGGGCCTTGGACAGCCCGATCAAACGCGGCAGCATAAAGGTCGAACCCAGCTCGGGGATGAGGCCCATTTTGGCGAAAATGGCCCCCAGGCTGGCCTCCTGGGCCATGATGCGGATGTCCTGGATCAGGGTCAGGGTCAGCCCGATGCCGACCGCCACGCCGTTAATGACGGCCAGGGTTGGCTTGGGACAGTTGTGGATCGCGTACTGGAGGCCGGAGCGGGGGTGGGCAATCGCGCCGCCCCGGGCAGCCTCGGCCTGTCCGCCCTGCTCGCGCTGGTCAATGCTCTTCTGAAATACCCCACCGATATCCGCCCCGGCACAGAAGCCGCGGCCCGCACCGGTCATCAGAATCACCCGCACGTCGTTGCGTTTGCCGAGCGACTCGTAGGCGTGGGTCAGCTCGTCGCCCATCAGCGTGGTGTAGGCGTTGAGTTTGTCGGGACGGTTGAGCGTGACGGTGGCAATGCTGTCCTGAACCTCAACACGGATGTCTGTGTATTCCATATGCGCCTTTCCACCCAGAAGTTATGTCCGTAGGCTAGCCCATCCACCGCCAAAGGCCAACACCGGCGGCTTCGGCGGCTTGCATCCCGCCCGCCGGAATCTTGTCTTGACAGTCCACCCCAAAAGTGAGTAGGACTGCCGGGTATCTGGCCAGTCCTGGGAGGGGCCGTGCGACTGTTGCGCGAGGGATACAGCGAGTGTCTGTTTTTGCTGACTGATGAGCGGTGGGGAACCATCGTCCGCAAACAGACCAAGCCCGAGATCAGCGGCAGCCTGCCGGCCGAGATCGCCTGGCTTGAAGACGTCCCGGCCGTAGTCCACCACTATTTCCCCCAGGTCTTGCGCAGCCGCAAACGCGCCGAGAACGGCCATCCGGTCTTTTATGACATGCCGTACTTCGGTGAGGGCTGGGTAGCTCTGTCCGACCTCATCCTGAACCAGCAACTCGACCGGGAACACGAGCTGGCCCTGATCGGCCACGTCCTGCGGCTCATGTTCGAGGACATTTTTTCGGTTACCTATCCCCAGGAAACCGCCGCCTACCCGGACAAGCTGGTCGGCCTGCTTGAGCACTACGCCTATCGACTGTCCGAGCTGCCGGCCTTCGCCGGGCTGATGGCCGCGCCGCACATCAGCGTCAACGGCGCCTGCCTGCCCAATATCTTTTCCCTGCTGGCCGCCATCAAGAACACGGCCTGCCTGCGCCAACAGCTCCGCCCCCGGATCGTCCGCAAAGTGCACGGCGATCTGTATCCGGACAACATCCTGGTCTATGCCCCCAGCATCGGCCAGCCCTGCCCCCAGCTGGTGCTGATTGACCCCCTGGCCCCGCTGGGGATTGGCCGGGGCGATTTTGCCATTGATATCGCCAAGTTCACCAGCTGGCTGTCGGCCGAGCTGTCAGCCCTGCGGCTCGGCCTGTTCTCGGTCGCGGCCGAGCATCACGACCCGCGTGCCGACCCGGCCTTTCGCTTCTGCCTGCACACCCAGGATCGGCAGCTCCAGGCCCTGGGCGACAGAGTCCTGCTGCACGGGCTGATGCGGCTGCTCGAAACAGCCTCCTGGGCGCGGCCGATCTGTGACATGAACCAGAACTGGCAGCAGCGGGAGAGCTTCTACAAGGCCCTGTACGCCTTGAGCATGGTGCCGGTCGTGCCCGCCCCGCAGAATCTGGCCCGTTTTTTGACCGGCCTCCAGCATCTGCACGATTTTGTGTCGGGCAAGGGCAGCCTCCAGCACGGCGAAAAGACCGCAGCCACGCCGACCCAGGGCTGAGCACAAAGGAGAGAGTATGCGTTTTGGATTCTTCGATCAGCTGCCGTGTGACGATACCCAGTCCGAGCGGCAACGCTTTCAGGACATCCTGGCTCAGATTGAGGTGGGCGACCGGGTCGGCTTTGACGCGGTGTGGCTGGGCGAGCTGCACTTTGGTCGGCGCTCGTCCATCTCGGCCTCGCCGCTGATGATCCTGGCCGCCGCCGCCCAGCGTACCCAACGCATTCGGCTCGGCACGGCGGTGACCCTGCTGCCCCTCCACAACCCGATCAAGATCGCCGAGGAGGCGGCCACAGCCGACGTGCTGAGCGGCGGCCGCCTGGAACTGGGCGTGGGCCGGGGCACCGCACCGATCCACTACCTGGGCTATAACGTGCCCCAGGAAGAAAGTCGGGAGCGCTTTGAGGAGGCCCTGGAGGTGATGCTCAAGGCCTGGACCCAGGAGTCATTTTCGTACCAGGGCCGCTACTACCAGACCCAGGAGCTGTCGGTTGTCCCCAAGCCGCTCCAGAAGCCGCACCCCCCGATTCGCCTGGCCGCCAACAGCCCCGACACCTTCACCATTGCCGGGCGGCTGGGCACGCCTATTTTTGCCTCGCCGCTGATCAATCCGCCGGATAAACTGCGTGAGTACCTCGGCGTCCATCGGGACGCACTGGGGTCTGAGGTGCGTCAAGACGTGGCCCTGATGTTTCCGATCCATGTGTCGGACAGCCGCCAGCAGGCGCGCCAGGAGTGCGAGGCCAGCCTGATGCACTTCTTCAAGGCTGCGGGCGAGCGTCTCAAGCCCCTGAGCACGGCTCCGGTCAAGAGTTTTGAGGCTTTTCAGCAGGTCCTGGAGCGGCTTGAGCGGGTCAACTACGACGGGGTGGACCGACGCATGGGCGTGTTTGGCGACCCGGCCCACTGCATTGAGCGCATCAAGGCCCTGCAGGAAGAGTTTCAGATGGACGAATTCATCGGCTACTTCAACCAGGGCGGGCTGATCGAGCCGGCCACCGTCAGGCGTTCCATGGAGCTGTTTGCCACCGAGGTCATGCCCCACTGCCGATAGGCGGGCTCGACGGCCAGGCAACGGCGAAGGATCGCATCCGGCCCGCTTGCGGACGATGCATCTTCTCGTGTGGCTGTCCGCCGCTGTCCTGGCAAGCGCTCTGTCGCTCTCCGCAGCAGCCGAGCAGGTCGGCAAAGCGCCCGACTGCGTGGTGCTGCTCCACGGCCTTGCCCGCACGGCGGCATCCATGGCGCGGCTTGAGGAGGCGCTCACGGACGCGGGTTTCGCCGTCGCCAACATCGACTATCCATCCCGGAAGCACCCTGTTGAGCAACTCGCCCCCATGGCAATGGAAAAGGGCCTCGCCGCCTGCCGCAGCCGGCGGGCCGAGACCGTGCATGTCGTGACCCATTCCCTGGGTGGCATCCTGGTGCGCTATTACCTGGCCGAGCATCACTTGCCCAAGCTCGGCCGGGTGGTGATGCTCGGACCACCCAACAGGGGGAGTCAGGTCGTTGACAAGCTGTCGGCGCTTCCCGGCTTCGGCCTGTGGAACGGACCGGCCGGCTTTCAGCTCGGCACCGGCAAGGACAGCCTGCTCCGCCAACTCGGACCAGCCCGGTTTGTGGTCGGCGTCATTGCCGGGACCCGCAGCCTCAATCCTGTCTTTTCCCGGTTCCTGCCGGGTCCCGACGACGGCAAGGTTGCGCTGGAAAGCGCCAAGCTGGAGGGGATGCAAGACTTTCTCGCCCTGCCCCACACGCATACCTTCATGATGCGCTCGGCCGAGGTAATCCGGCAGACGATCTTCTTTCTGCGTAACGGCCGCTTCGACCACGCCGATCCAGCCGACTAACTCGGGCCTGCGAATTCGGACGCCGGGTCTCCGGCGATGCGCGCGTGGTACATCACCCGGGCTTGGGTCATATCCCACGGGCAGGACTGGTGCAGCAGGCGACGGTTGTCCCACACCACCGCGTCGCCGACCTTCCAGCTGTGGTGATAGACACGCGGCGGCTGACAGGTATGGTCCACCAGGGACTTGAGGAATGCCTCAGATTCGGCCGGGTCCATGCCGGGAATGCCGTAGGCGTGGCGGCCAATCAGCAGCGACTTCCGCCCGGTCTCGGGATGCGTTTTGACCAGGGGCCTGAGCGGCGGATCCTGGACATCCAGACCATAGCCCTTATAGGCGCCGGCGGCTTTGGGCGTGAAGCCGGATTTTTTCTGTGAGTAGCGCAGCGAATGGTAGGCCGACAGCGTGGCGACTTTTTCTTTGGTGACCGCGTCAAGGGCATCATAGCCGGCCCGCAGGTCGGCCCAGCCGGTCTCGCCGCGCGACGACGGCACGACATGTGCCGTAAACACCGCGCCCTTGGCCTGCACCGGCATATAGGTACTGTCGCAATGCCAGCCCATGTTGCCCTTGAGCACCTGAATGACGCCGTCCGCATCATCTTCGACGCGCACGCTGCCATCCTTCTTCACATTGCTGATCACCACCAGGTCGAACTCCAGCTCCCCGAAGCGGATGGCAAATTCAACCTGCTGTTCGTTCGACAGGTGCTGGTCCGGGAAGACGAGCAGCGCGTACTCAAGCCAGGTGGCATAGAGTCGGCTGAAGGCGGCATCATCAAGGTCAGCGAGCGTGAGTCCGGTCACCACCGCTCCAAAGCTCGCATCCAGAGGCGCAACATGAAAATCTGTCATGTGTCTTCTTCCTCGCTTTCATGGACAAGACCGACCCCGGTCTAGCACAACAAAAAAGAAGAATCCACGCCTCGGCTCAACGCATGACCCCCTCCCTGCTCCTGCCCGATACCTCACTCTATATTCCTTATCCGATCAGCGCTGATTGGACGAACAACAGCGACGCTCTCTGACTGCTGCTCTCGCACCGGGAAAATCCCCCTCAGCCCCCCTTTGGCAAAGGTAATAACATACTTGACTAACCAATGGATGCGAGTCCTTTGTGCTGGTATTCTTGACAAAATGGCAGCACCTAGATATGCGGTCAATCAAACACCCTCGAAAGGGTGTTTAGAGCTGGGATTTCTCGAACCAAGGAGGGTTTTTATGAATCACTGGAGGCCGTCCAGGTGGCTTCGCCGACTTTTGCCTGCACCAATGGCCCACCTTCCAAGCGCCCAAGAGCGCGCCGACCAGGAAGATAAATTGGTGAAAAGCATTGTTCGGCAACATGCTGAAGGGAGCGTGCTTCTGGCTGACGGAAAGTTCGAGTTGCGCGGAGATTTGTTTGCTGAGGATGAGGATGTTCAAGGGGAGGCCAAATGATCTCGGACAAACACCGAGACCGTTTCTGGAAGATAAAAGAATTATATGACACGGCTGAGGCAGACCTCAAAAATATCGGACGCGATAACCAAGCACTTGTCGTCACTGGCATCAATCAATGCCGATATGTAGGGCAGCATCTTCTCCGGGCAATGACCGCTACAGATGAAAAGGTCATTGACGAGGAACTGGATGCTGCCCTACGACATACCCAACGGGCAATCTACGACACAAATGATTCAGGCATCCAGTATTACGTCAGCAAGATAGATGAAATTAGAAACGAACATTTTCCGACTGTCGATTTTTCTCAGATCGTTGACAGCTATGGTGACATAGTCAAAGAAATTGAAGAAGCCAAGACCTTGACCGCAACAACAGCAGAAAGCCTAGAGAACCGAGAGAACCGCTCTCAGTTCTATCAAAAATCTCGGGAGCATGTAGAAAAGCTCCAAAAATACTACTCCCTGCTCAACGCATATCGTCCAGACTTAGTTCGCGCTGTTCAAAAGGACAACAGGGATAAGTTGCGCACTTGGGCGGGGGTTGCCCTAGCCCTTTTTAGTTTGCTCGGACTTCTTTTAACTCTCGCCTCTTGTCTTAATTTCTCCGGTTAGGTCAGTGCCATTCAGACTGTTCCCTTTGCGCGGCCAGTTGGTTCATGGTATCGTCCCGAGCATGGATGAAACGCACCCACGGCCACGGAAATACGAGTACGCAGAAGGCGAAGACGCAGCAAAGCGGTTTGAAGGGCTGGTCAAGAGAATGGTGGCCGGGCCGCCCCCTAAGCGCCAGAAAGCACCGAGAACTGGGCGCAAGAAGGGGCAGCAGCCGGCCACTGTTGCCTAGCCTTTCACAAGAAAACAGAAGGCTTCCAGTCCGTAGTCTTCAGCACGGATGATCTTGCCAGACCGCCAGTGCCTGAAGGACTTCACGAAAATCCTTCTTTGCTTCTGTGGAGTCACTTTCTTTGTCTTCATATTAGGCTCGACTTTCTCTTGAGGCTGCCCACTGAACACAGGTCTTGACGGGACTCCGACAGAAAGGCTATTTTCCGTCTGCTTGTGGTGTCTCGTCTCGTTCAGAGCCGGGCAGCAGTAGCTCTGGGGTGGACGGTTTTCACCGACCGTTCACCCAACCCAGAGCGAATCAATGCCTAATTCCTTGCAAAATGGTGGGGCGCGTGCTACGGTACAAAAAGACCCCAGCGATGTTCTCTTGGACATCGTAAATACCTGCTGCTAAAAGGTTTTTGGGTTTGAAAGCGCGGTCTGCTACACCGCGCTTTTCTTTTCCCGTCAAGTTCCGTTCATCTTTTCACTCTCTGAATCTAGTCAGTACGCTACGCTACGTTGCGCCTAGAAGAGATGCCCCTGCTTCCGAGGTGGGCGTTGGGTCGTCCTTGGCGCTCTCAGTCTCCTGAGGGCGGTCTTCTTTCCTCCACCACTTTCCCGTCTCCTCATCCTTGCAATACCCATTGTTCCCTTTCGCTAAGACGTTGTGAATAGAACCATTCTGTAAGCCGGTCGCGTCTTGCAACTCGCGCATAGTAAAACCACGCCGCGGATTATCGTCGAACCAGGCTTTGACCTGACGTACATTGGCTCCGCGTTCGCGCCTCATCTTTCCCGGCTCACTACTGACCTTGCCGTTTTGCCGCGAGGTTTTAATGGCACTCTGGAATTGCTGGATCTGCTCATCAATCGTACCTATCTCCCGTTTAGTCTCGGCTACCTGGTTCTCAAGCATCTGCTTATGTTTTTGTAGGGCGCGTAATGTGGTCTCCATAAATTCTGGTGTGAACGCTTTCATCAGCAATCCTCCAGTACGGGGCACCCTAACAGGGAGAAAAAAGAAAGTCAAATGCCCTACAGGGAGCCCTATAGGGCTCCCTGTAGGGTGCTTCCATCTTGAACGCTTTTCAAATGGGTGATAAAAGAAGGCGACTCTAGGGTTCATCCCAGAGTCGCCTTGGTGTATGAGGGGCCGTGGTCAAGCGATTTTTGGCGCCGGTGTTCGCACCACCGGAGACGCGGGTTTGAATCCCGCCGGCCCCTTACTCCTCCACCGTAGACCGCTCTCTCGTGCCTGTCAACGTATCTTTCATGCGTGATGAAGCGGGCGTTTTAAGTCGTCTGCCTCGGCGTTCCCGCGTGATCACGCGGGGGTTGGTTGACCACCGATCAGCTTTTGGTAGGTGAGACGCTTGCCCGTGAGTGTGCGGGCAACGTGGTCGAAGCGGTCCGGGTCTTTCCCGCCCCGCACGTTGAACCGAAAGGCTTGCTCATCCAGATACCGATGCAGGTGGAAGGGCTCGACACTGACGTATGACCCCTTAATGGTGCGTTTGAGTAGGGTCCAAAAGTTCTCAATCCCGTTCGTCGTGACGTGGCCCCGGACATACTCGCTTGCGGCATGGCTGATGACTTCGTGGGTGTACTCATCCTCAAGGCCGACATAGCCGCTATGCTCATCAGTATGGAGTTCGCTGCCCGTCTCAAGCCGCTGGCGGACTTCCCGGTGTAAAGTAGGCCGGTCGGTATTCTTCACGACAGCCGCCTGAACCCGGCTTTTCTTCTTGTCCCGGCCACGTTCCAGCAGCCCCACCACAATCGTTTTGCCAGCCGATCCGCGACCACCCTGTAAAGTCTTCTCCTTGCGGCTCTTGTGCATGAACCGAGCCTTGCCGCCGATCAGGGTTTCGTCTGCTTCGACCTGGCCGGACAGCTTTTCAGGCGTATCGTCCTGCATGGCGAGCCGAATCCGATGGAGCATGAACCAGGCGGTCTTTTGGGTGATTTTGAAGGCGCGGTGCACCTCGTAGGACGAGATGCCGTTCTTGCAGTTCGCCAGCATCCACATGACCGGAAGCCACTGGGTCAACGGGATCGGGCTGTCTTCCATGACCGTGCCGACCTTCACGCTGAACTGCTGTCGGGCGTGTTTCGTCTTGCATTTCCAGCGCCGCTGATTGGCGAGGTAATGCACCTTATCGCTCCCGCAAGTCGGGCAGGTGACGCCCTGGGGCCAGCGCTGCTGGACGAGGTAGGCAATGCACCGTTCCTCGTCTGCAAAGTACGTCATGGCTTCTTGAAGCGTCTGCGGCGTGTGGGTTGTTTCGGGCTGCTGTGTCATACTCAAGACTATAGCAAATCAGACTTGGTTAGTCAAGTATGTTATTACCTTTGGCAAAGGGAGAAGCGCACCAACGCAGGGGGATTTGTGGGAGAGGAGGGACCACCTTGGGGCATGCAAAGCACGATCAAGAACGCGACGCCATGCACCCGCTCTGCTGGGCCGTATGCGGTCCGGGTGCGGGCGGTCAGGCGCGGGCGGTATCGGGAGGCGTGAGCCCGCACGCCTGGGCGATCAGCTCATACGACCGCAGCCGGTCGGCAAAGGCATAACAGATTGTCACGACACTCAGGTCGGTGGTCTCGTACAGCTCGGCCAACCGCTCAAGCTTGGCCTTGACCTGCTCGGGGTCGCCGTCGATGTTGACCCGGCTCTGCTGCTCCAGGTAGGCCCGCTCCTGGGGGCTGTAGGGATAGGCTTCGGCCTCCTCGACCGGCGGCACCCCGGTGCCGCGACCACGAAGGATATTGAGCCGGACCAGGTTGCGGCTCAGGGCCAGCCGGCGCGCCTGCTCTTCGGTCTCGGCGCACAAGACCTGGGCGGCGACGTTCACCCGCGGCTCGACCAGGTGCTCGGACGGGCGGAAGCGACGCCGGTAGTGCTCGACAATGGTCGGCCCGTGCTCGACGCCGGCGCCGAAGAAATACGCATAACTGAACGGCAACCCGCGCTCGGCGGCCAGCAGGGCCGAGTCAATGCCCGAGCCCAGCAGCCATACCTCGGGCTGGGTAGCAGGCGGGCTTGGGCTGGCTTTGACCGCAGCAAACGGATGAGACGGGTCCATGGCGTCGCCCAGGTAGGAGATGACATGCTCGACCTGCTCGGGAAAATCCTGGATGTCGCGCATCTTGCCGGGGTAGGCCAGGGCGGCGGCGGTGCGCTGGTCGCTGCCCGGCGCACGGCCGATACCGAGGTCAATCCGGCCCGGATACAGAGACTCCAGCATCCGAAAGGTCTCGGCCACCTTGAGCGCGCTGTAGTGGGACAGCATGACCCCGCCGCTGCCGACCCGCAGCCGGGAGGTCCGGGCCGCAATCTGGCCGACCATGACCTCGGGACAGGTGCCGGCAAAGCCGGGCAGGCTGTGGTGCTCGGCCACCCAGTAGCGCTGATAGCCCAGGGTCTCGACCGCCTGGGCCAGGGCGATGGTTTCGTGCAGCGCGTCGCCGGCCGTCCCGCCCTGACGGACTGGAGACTGATCGACAACGCTTAAGCTGAGTTGGACAGGCATGGGAAGTCAGGCGTGATACGCGGCTCAGGCTTTGGCCTGGGCGCGTTTCTTGGCCGCCATCTTTCTCATGAAGCCGAGCTTCAGCCGCAGCTTACGGCCCAGCCACAGGGCGTTGTCCGAGTGGTCGGCCACGTCGTCGCCGGTCTGCGGATGCACCAGCACGTTCAAGCCCTCGTGGTTGAGCATCAGCCAGGGCACGAGTCGGCCGAACTGGTCGGGGTTGAACTTCACCTGATACATCCACTGCGGGTGCGGCCCGACCGCCTTGAAGTGGATACGGCCCAGCTCGACGTCAAAGTGCTCGGCCAGGCCGTCCCGCACCCGCTCCGCCTCGGTCTGGGTCTCGCGGTCAAAATACACATGGACGTGATAATCCTTGATTGTGGATGACTCTGTCGGCATCAATCAGCCTCCCGTATCACTCTACCCAGCCATGTTGCAGGGTATGCACCGTGCCGGGTGGATACCACCATTCTCCGCGCTTGCACAGCGGACAGCGCCTCGGCATCCCGCCACCCGCGTATTCCGGCACGCCGACTAAGGATTTGACCGAGCCGGCGAAGCGTCCCCCACGTTGGACCTTCTTGGTCAGCATGTACAGACCCATGCCACAATCGGGGCAGGACAGAATCGTTCCCGAATGCAGCGAGGATAAGAACGTAATATCGGCAGGTGCAGGGCGAGACATGGTCGCTCCCCTTCCCGGCGCGAACCTTTACAGACGGTCACGCGTTGCCTTGGGGATACCAGAAATCACCACCGGCCCGCAACTCGGGCCGTTTGACCGAGGATGTTACCACGTCTGCCGTTGCTGCCGCCGGGCAGCCTGCATGCGAGCGGCAAAATCGGCCGGTTTCATGATAAGCGAGCCGGGTGCGCCTTCCTGCTCCTGCTCCTGCGGGTGCTCCTCGTGATAGTGCACGGCAATGCTCTGACGGACCAGATCTTCACAAAACGGGATGCCTTTGCCGCCGTCTTTTTGCAGGGCCAGGGCGACGGCCAAGGCACGCTTGGCGCTATCGAAACGGGAACGGGCGGCCAAATGGAACGCGGTCTCTTCGAGGCGGCGGGCATAGGTCCGAGCGCTGTCCCCGCTGAACAGCTCGGCCAGCACGGTGTCGATAATCCCCTGGGCGCGGTCCTGCTGCTGGTATTTGTTGAGGACCAGGGGGCTGTCCTGGGCCTGGGTCATCTGGTCGACATACGGCTTGGCCTGGTCCTGGTCGAGCAGCCAGCGCTGGAGGTCGGGCTCCTCGAACAACTGGCTCGAGGTGCTGAGCCAGTTGTCCTGGCTGGCAATCTCGGCCGGATCGATACCCTCAGGCGGGGGCACCGGGGCAGCCTTGGTCGGGCTGGACAGCAGGTGGGAGCGCAGGGCGGGATAGGCGTCAACAGACTGTCCTGACGGGCCCGGCGGATCGGGCTGGCCTTTTGCTTGAGTCCGCTCATAGCCCTCAGACATGAGAAAGTCACAGTATCGCCAGGGGGCTCCAACCAGGGCGATCTGATAGCGCTCGGCAAGATCCTGGCGGGCCGCCTTGATACCCTTGCGGTTGACTTCGGTGGCCTCAAGGCGGCGCATCCCGTCCGGCTCGTTGATGAGAGCCGACAGGTAGTGGAGCCCGCCCCCGATGCGCGGCTTGACCAGCCACACCAGGCGGTCCCCGTGGCCGTCCATGGACGACAGATAGCCCTCGGGTTCAATCGGGGTCAGGATCGACTTGGCCGGCTCCTGGTCGGGACGGTCGATGGCCACGCCTTTTTGCGACAGCTTGTACAGCGCACGGTGGATGGCCCGCCGCAGGGTTTTGTTCGGCTTGCGCGCCTCCCAGTCGAGCAGCAGCTGGGCGGCCTGGGGGACGGGATGATCGCCGAGCAGGGCAGCCAGGGCCAGGTCAGCCCCCGGGTCCTGGCCCTGACGGGCTTGCAGCTCGTCGAGTGACACGCTCCCGTCCTGGAGTCGAGCCAGACTGATGCCCCATTCGTCTATCACCTTCTTGCCCGCGGCTAAGCGTGGATCGGCTTTTTTTGCCATACACCCTCCAGAGGGAAACGGGAGCACCTTACCTAGCCGGCTTCGGTCCTGTCAATGGTCTGGCACAGGGCCGGACCTAGCCGCTGCGGGTCGTTCCTGATAGATCTGGGGGGGGCGTATCTTGAAGACCACGCCGGCCAACTGCTAAAGGTGGATCAGCAATGCGTTTCTGTCCCCAGTGTGGCGTCCAGACCGTCCCCCAGGCCCGCTTTTGTACCGAGTGTGGTGCGGCGCTGTCGGATGCCAAAAAAGCCGCCGGTAAAAAAGACGGCAAGACGGCCACCCGAACTCCAGCCCCACCGGTAGTGCAGCAGTCCCTGTTTGCCGGACTGGTCGTGCTGTCGGCATACCTGGCCGTTGGCGTCGGCCTGTGGGTCTTTGTGCTGCGCTCACAGCCCTTCCCGGTTGTTGCGGTCGCCGAGGGCCCGGCCAGCTCGGGCGGCTCGCAAGCCCTGCCCCAGGATCATCCGCCGATCAGCATTCCCGACGATGTCAAACAGCGGATTGTCACCCTGGTTGACGAGGCCAACGCCAAGCCCG
>JAGWBB010000028.1:27949-56772 GCA_021296095.1 Desulfurellaceae bacterium
CGCGCTGCGCGGCATCGGCAACGTGTATTACGACTTTGAGGAGCATACCAAGGCCATCGGCTACTATGAGCGCTACCTGGCTCTCCGGCCCGACGACGCAAACGTTCGCACCGATCTGGGGACGATGTACCTGTACACCGACCGGGCAGACCGGGCCATTACCGAATATCAGACGGTGATTGCCGCAAACCCGGACTTCTTTCAGGCCCATTTCAACCTGGGCATTGCCTACCGGGAAAAGGCGGACCTTGCCCAGGCTCGCCAGAGCCTGGAGCGGGCCAGAGCCCTGACCGACGACGAGCGGGTCCGCGACCGGGTGGACCACGTGCTGGCCCAGCTGAACGGCGGCGCCCCGCCTCAGGCCCAGCCGCGCACCGCGTTTCAGCACGCGGTCGAACAGCTCTTTCACTCGCACGATATCATGGGCCCCAAAGTAGCCCTGATTGAGTGGTCGGCCCCGGCCGGCGCCAAAGTCTATTTGCAAAATTTTCCGATCCAGGGTATGCCCCCGGACGTTCGCAACCGTTTTCTGGCCAAGCTGCGGATCCAGATCGGGCTGGCCAAGAAGAACAATAATATTGACGCCAGTGTCATTGTCGAACTGATTGACGCTGAGACCCGCAGTGTCATGGAAACGCTGCAAACGGAAACATCATGACGGACACCAACGGACAGGCTCCATTCTATCTGCCTATTGGCGATGAGGTTGACATCTTTCGGGCGGCCTACGAGTGCCGCCTCCCCGTCCTGCTCAAAGGGCCGACCGGCTGCGGAAAGACGCGCTTTGTCGAGTATATGGCCCACATGCTGAGGCGGGAAGAGAAAGAAGAGGTACCCGGCAACCTCATCACCGTTGCCTGCCACGAGGATCTGACCGGCAGCGATCTGGTCGGACGCTACCTGATTCAGGGCGACGAAACCGTCTGGATTGACGGGCCGCTGACCCAGGCCGTGCGGCTCGGCACGGTGTGTTATCTGGACGAGATCGTCGAAGCCCGCAAGGACACGATTGTCCTGATCCACCCGCTGACCGACCACCGGCGGATTCTGCCGATCGACAAAAAGGGTGAAATCCAGCAGGCCCACTCCGATTTTTTGCTGGTCATCTCCTACAACCCGGGCTATCAGAGCATTCTCAAAGACCTCAAGCACTCCACCCGCCAGCGTTTTGTGACCATCGAGTTCACCTACCCGCCGCGCGATAAAGAGGCCGAGGTGATTGCCCACGAGAGCACCCTGGAGCTGGAGACCGCGCTCGACCTCGCCCGGCTGGGAGAGAAGGTCCGCCATCTCAAGGCCAGCGGTCTGGAAGAGGGGGTGAGCACGCGGCTGCTGATCTACGCCGGGCACCTGATGCGCCAGGGGGTCTCGGCTCGGCGGGCGTGTTCGGTGGCAGTATCGCGCTCGCTGACCGATGACGTGGACTCACAGCGGGCCATCGACGAGGTCATCAACGCGATTTTCCCCTGAGCCACGCCGTCCCGTTCAGCCGACCACAGCGTGCGGCTGAGACCGATCCTCAGGGCTGGTCGATGAGTCGGCGCGCCTGCTGAAAGACGGCCTGAAACATGTCTCTGGTCAGCCGCCCGGTGAAGGTGTTCTGCTGGCTGGGGTGATACGAGCCGATCAGCGTTACCCCGTCAAGATCATGGCTCAAGCCGTGGCCAAAGCGCGGTTTGGGAGAGGGCACGTACAGGCCGAGTTCGCGGCGGGCGCTCAGGTAGGCCTGAAACGCGATGTGGCCGAGGGCGACCACCACCCGGACGCGTGTGAGCAGTTGCAGCTCTTGGACCAGATAGGGCCGGCAGGCCGCAAACTCTTCGCGCAAGGGCTTGTTGTCCGGTGGGGCGCAGTGCACGGCCGAGGTGATACAACAGTTGCGCAGGACGAGACCGTCGTCCCGCTGGCTGGAGGTCGGCTGGTTGGCAAACCCGGCCGCGTGCAGGGCTCCGTACAGCCAGTCTCCGCTGCGGTCTCCGGTAAACGCCCGCCCGGTCCGGTTCCCGCCATGGGCGGCCGGGGCGAGACCGACAATCAACAGCCGGGCTTTGGGGTCGCCGAAGCTGGGTACCGGTTTTCCCCAGTAGGTCCACTCCCGATAGCGTTTGACCTTGTCCTGAGAGATGCGGGCGAGATAGTCCACCAGCCGGGGACAGCGTGCGCAGCCGACGATCTGGCGTTGGAGCTGGGCAAAGCTGGGCATACACATGTTCCCCAATATCAGGGCCTATGTCTCGAGACGCAAGCTCAGCATGATTGCACAATGGTCCGGATGGTCTCCCAGCCGGGGAATTTCGCGTATGGAGTCCGGAACGATCCTGCGCACGAGGTCGTTGGATACAACGATATGATCAATCAGGGCGGTGTATCTCGGGTCGCAGCTGGTTGGCAGTCCAGCCGTCGCCAGATGTAAGCCGAGCCGGGCCGACGACAGCTCACGCCAGGCCCAATCGTCGTCGAGCGCCAAGCGACGGTTGAAGTCGCCCAGAATGGCGTAGGGGATGCTCTCCGCCTGTCTGGCCTCGACCCAGGACTTGAGCGCACCGATCTGGTACCGGAGGATCTGGCAGATGGCCGTGCGTTCGGCGTCCCGGTCCTGTTCTGCTCCCCAACACCCCGAGACGAGATGGACCGACAGCAGGCGCAGGCCGGCTCCCTGGCGTATGGTGATGTCGGTGCCCCAGGGGATGTCGGGATTGGAGTTGGCCAAGCTGCTCAGGTCCGGGTTGCGCTGAAATGCGACACCTGTCCGTATTGCAAACCCCGTCGCCTGATGGCGCAGGCGCGCGTCGGGTCGCTCCCGGCACGACGCGCGTTGTCCGACCTCGGGACGCGAGGACAGCACGACCTGCCAGTCGGCCGCCGGAAACACACGGGCGGCGGCGGCTTCGTTTTCGACTTCCTGTATGGCAACGAGGTCCGGCGTGAGACGCGCGATCTGTGTTCGGATGACGGCGTAGTCGGCGTCCTGTCTGGAGACGCAGCCGACATGGGAGGCGGCGTTCAAGTGTTCAAGATTCCAGACGGCAAGGGTGAGTGCCGACGCGCTGCGGGGATGAGCCGCAAGGAAGAGGATCAACAGCCCCAAACACAAGCGTGGGAATGTCACACTCCCCGCTCTTATCCGGTCACGTCCAGAGTCTGCTCGGAAGCCTGAGCGTCCGCCAGGCCCGGCTCGGACCGAGCCACGGCTCGGCATGCCCCCTCCCCCGCCGTGGCTCACACGCTCATCACGTAGCGCACCAGGGTCCGCACCCCGAAGCCGGTCCCGCCCCGCGGGCTGTAGGGCAGGGCGCTCTGGGTAAAAGCCGGGCCGGCAATATCGAGATGCGCCCAGGGCGTATCGCCGACAAACTCTTCGAGAAACAGGGCGCCGGCAATCGCGCCGCCGGAGCCGCCACCGATATTCTTGATATCGGCCACCGAGCTTTTGATGTCGTCTCTATAGTCTTTGACCAGCGGCAGCGGCCAGAACGCCTCGCCGGCCTGTTTGCCACACGCCATCAGCGCGTCGGATAACTCCTGGTTATTGCAGAACAGGCCCGCCACCCGCGAGCCGAGCGCAACCACGCAGGCACCGGTCAGGGTTGCCAGATCAATAATGACATCGGCCCGGTCTTCAACCGCTCGAATCAGGGCGTCGGCCAGAATCAGACGCCCCTCGGCATCGGTGTTGAGGACCTCGACCGTTTTGCCGTTTTTATAGGTAATGATATCGCCCGGTTTCTGGGCTGTGCCGCTGGGCATGTTTTCGGTTGAGGGCACATAGGCCGTGACCTGCACCTTGGGCCTGAGCTGGGCAATGACCTGCATGGCGCCCAGGACGGTCGCCCCGCCCGACATATCCAGCTTCATCGTCTCCATGGATTTGGGCGTCTTGAGCGACAGGCCACCCGAATCAAAGGTCAGCCCTTTTCCAACCAGGGCAATTTTTTTCTTGGCTCTGCCCTCGGGGGTGTAACTCAGCTTGATGAAGCGCGGCTCTTCGACACTGCCCTTGGCCACCGCCAACAGACCGGCCATTTTTGCCGTTTTCATCCTGCTGAGGCCGAAGACTTCGGCCTTGAGTCCGCCGCTGCGGGCGATTTTTGTCGCCTGTTCGGCCAGATACGACGGGGTGGACACCGACGCCGGCTCGTTGATCAGATCGCGCGCCAGACACACCCCGGGCGCGGTTTTCCGGGCCGCCGCAAGCGCCCTGGAGAGCGCGGCCGTCTTGCGCAGTCCGGGCCCGACCAGACTCAGGCTGCCAACCCCTGCCCGCTTGGGGGTCTTGTCCGACTTGTACTTGTCAAAGCTGTACGCCGACAGCAGGCTGCCTTCCACCACAGCGGCCAAGTCGGCCTCCGGCCGTGCCTCGCTAAAAAACCAGGCCAAGCGCTTTGCCTGCTGGCTCTTGGCCTCGGCGTGGGCTTTTGCCGCGCTCCGCCGCCAAGTCTCGGTGTCGGCCGCGTCTTTTCCCAGACCGAGCAACACCAGGGTCCGGCTGGGCAGCTGGGTATGGGTCGGAAAGACAACGCTTTGGCCCGCTTTAGCGCTGAAACCGGTGTGGCCGAGGTGGGCTCTCAGAGCGCCGCCAAGGGCGGCGTCGAGGTCGTCCACAGCCCCGTTGTCGTGCTGTCCCTCGGCCAGCGGGACAACAAGCACATCGCTCTCGATCTTGGTGATCGCCTGTGACTGGACGCGGATATTCATGCCTCGTCTCCCCACGCGGCCTGACCTATTCGGCCGGCGCCTCCTGAGCCGCGGTCTCTTCCGCGGCGACGGCCGGTGGCGGCGTGGCGAGCGTCTGCGCCTTGGCAAACGCACGCAGGCGGCGCTTCAGGGTCCGAATCCCACGGCGGATCTGGTGGAGTTCGTCGGAGGCTTTACGCTCAATCGCCGCGTCACGCTTGAGCTTCATGGCGGCGAGGTGTTGCTTGATGTCGGCTTTCTGGGCGCTCGGCGTCTTGGTTTCCAGGGCTATGCCGTGCTGTTCGGCCAACAGCTTGACGAGGTCCTCTTTTTGCATACCCGTGACGCCGACGATATTGGGGATTTTGAGCGCTTCCTCACGCAGCTTGGGGGTATTCATGCGGAGCAGTTCTTTTGCGGTCATAGGCTAATCCTTGGACGGGCGGTTGGGGGTAAACGTTTTTTTGGCGGCATAGAACAGGGCGGCACCGGCTACGGCATACACGGCCACGCCTTCGAGCAGGCCGATCCCGCCCGCCAGCACAAAGACCGCCAGCACCAGGCCGGTGCCAAGCACGGCCAGGATTTTTTCAATCCGTTCTTCGCGTTTGCGGGTCTGTTCAACGTGGATGCTGACCGGCGCCCCACATGTGGGACAGCGGCCCGCGCGTTTGCGGTATAGGATCTGCCCACACTGGGGACAGGCGATGCGGAGCGGAACAGGCACACCACACCTGCTCGGGAGTCAAGGTCGAAGCCGGGTTCAGGCCATGTCAGGGTCTATTTGACCGTCCACACATTGCCCCGGTTCAGCAGGGCGTCCATGTCGCCCTGACCCTGCTTGGCCACCGCGTCTTCGAGCTGCTTGGCCATCAGCGCCTCGATCGTCTGCCGCTCGGTTGAATACAGCACGCCGATCGGGGTCGGAAAGGCGGGCGGCGTCATCCGGCTGAGCAAAAAGGCCAGGGTATGGTCGTACTCGTCGTGGACCAGCAGATCGTCGGCGGTCACCCCGTTGCCCAACGGCACGACCTCGGGCTTCATGCCGTTCATCCGAATCCCCCGGTCTTTGTTTTTGCCGAAGATCATCGGCTGACCGTGTTCGAGCAACAGCTGGTTATCCGCCTTCGTGCCCTTATCGGTCAGCGAATCCCAGGCGCCGTCGTTATACACGTTGCAGTTTTGGAGAATCTCGATGAACGCCCCGCCCTTGTGGGCCGCAGCGCGGGTGAGGGTTGTCTGCTGGTGTTTGGCCTCAACGTCGATGGAGCGGGCGACGAAGGTCGCTTCGGCTCCGAGCGCCAGGCTCAGCGGGTTGATCGGATAGTCGGCCGACCCCATTGGCGTCGACTTGGCGACCTTGCCCAGCTCTGAGGTCGGCGAGTACTGGCCCTTGGTCAGGCCATAGATGCGGTTGTTGAACAGCATGATCTTCAGCTCAACGTTGCGCCGCAGGGCGTGGATGAGATGGTTGCCGCCAATGCTCAGCCCATCCCCGTCCCCGGTCACCAGCCAGATGTGCAGATCGGGACGCGAGATCTTGAGACCGGTGGCAATGGCCGGAGCCCGGCCGTGGATGGTGTGAAAGCCGTAGGTGTTCATGTAGTAGGGAAAACGGCTGGAACAGCCGATCCCGGAGATGAATACCGCGTTTTCCTTGGGGATGCCCAGATCAGGGAAAATTTTCTGGACCTGGGCCAGAATGGCGTAGTCACCGCAGCCCGGGCACCAGCGGACGTCCTGGTCAGACACAAAATCCTTACGGGTCAGTTTTGCCGTCGCTTCTGCACTCATGAGCCTACTCCTCACAGGTGAACGAGGACATTCAGCAGGAGATCATCGTTCACTTTTCCAGCATACGGTCAATGCGAGCCGTGATTTCAGACACCTTGAACGGACGGCCCTGGATCTTGTTCAGCCCAACCGCGTCAATCAGATATTCCGCCCGGAGCAAACGCACCAGTTGGCCGAGGTTCATCTCGGGCACCAGCACCTTGTCGAAACGGCTCAGAACCTCACCCAGGTCGGCCGGCAGCGGATTCAGGTGTCGCAGATGCACGTGCGACACGCTCTGGCCTTTGGCCTGTGCCTCGACGACCGCCTCGGCAATCGAGCCATAGGTGCTGCCCCAGCCGACGAGCAGGAGCTCGCCGCTGTCCGGTCCCTCGATCTTGGTCGGAGGAATATCCTGGGTCATCAGGTTCAGCTTGCGGACCCGGACCCGCGCCATCTGCTCGTGGTTGGCCGGGGCGTAGCTGATGTTGCCGGTCAGATAGTCTTTCTCGATACCGCCGATGCGGTGCTCAAGTCCCGGCGTACCCGGTCGTACCCAGGGTCGGGCCAGGGTTTCCTCATCACGCAGATAGGGGAAGAAGCCCTGGGGATCGGTTCGGAACTCGACCGTGATGTCGGGCAGATCGGCAAAGCGGGGCAACAGCCACGGTTCTGCGGCGTTGGCCAGAAAGCCATCGGTCAACAGGATCACCGGCGTCATGTATTTCACCGCAAGGCGGACCGCTTCATAGGCGGTCTCAAAACAGTCGGCCGGAGTCGAGGCGGCAAGCACCGGAACCGGCGACTCGCCGTGGCGGCCATACATGGCCTGGAGCAGGTCGGCCTGCTCCGGCTTGGTCGGCATGCCCGTACTCGGACCGGCGCGCTGGATATCGGTGATGATCAGCGGCAGCTCGACCGACGCCGCCAGGGCCACGGTTTCGGCCTTGAGGTTCATGCCCGGACCGGCCGTGGTGGTAATGGCGATCGCACCGCCAAAGGCGGCGCCGAGGGCCGCGCCCACCCCGGAAATTTCGTCCTCGGCCTGGAAGGTGTAGATGTTATAGTTTTTGAGTTCGGCCAGGTCGTGCAGCACGTCGCTGGCCGGGGTAATCGGGTAGCTGCCCAGAAACAGCGGCAGACCGGCCTTGTTGGCTGCGGCCACAAAGCCGATCGCGGTGGCGGTATTGCCGGTGATGCTGCGGTAGGTGCCGGGCGCGATCTGGGCCGGCTTGATTTCGTACGAAGAGGCGAACAGCTCGGTATTCTCGGCCAGATTGTAGCCGCCCTTGAGCGCCAGGGTATTGGCCTCGGCGATTTCGGGCGTTCTCTTGAACCGGGTTTGAATCCACTCCAGGGTCGGCTCAATGGGACGGTTAAACAGCCACGAGACCACGCCCAGGGCAAAAAAGTTGCGGGAGCGCATGACTGTGCGGTTCGGCAGGTTCAGGCTCTTGAGCGCCTCGGTCGTCATCTTGGTGACATCGACCCGGTAGCTCTGGTACCCGTCGAGCGTGCTGTCATCCAGCGGGCTGGTCTCGTACTTGGCTTTCCTGAGGTTGGCAGGGTTGAACTCGGCCGTGTTGACGATGACAATGCCGTTGGGCTTGAGATCGCCGAGGTTGGTCTTAAGGGCGGCCGGATTCATGGCCACCAGCGCGTCGAGATCGTCACCCGGGGTGTAGACCGTGTCGTTGCTGAAGTTGACCTGAAAGGCGCTCACCCCGTACAGCGTTCCAGTCGGCGCCCGGATTTCGGCCGGAAAGTCCGGCAGCGTCCCAATATCGTTGCCCGCCAGAACGGACTCCGTTGTGAACTGGTTGCCCGTGAGCTGCATACCGTCGCCAGAGTCTCCAGCGAAGCGGATCACCACATTGTCCAGTTCTTGGACGGGTTTTTCCAGCGGAGCCCCCGCAGGGTTCGTTGCCATGCGTGTACCCTCCTCAACGTGATAACGGTTTTTTGCGACAGACCGGATTCGACTCAAGCCTTATCCCCGAGGCCAGTGGAAGGACGGCGGTAGAGTAGCTAAGACCCCCTTATATTACAAGCTGATGACCGGGGCTTTGACCGTCTTTCGCACAATCCTGCGCCCTAGGTTACAAAAAACGAAAAGACACCGGCAAAATAGCCCAGATTCGATCCCGCTCCCACCACGGCCGGCTGCCTGCCAAGGGTCCACCGCCCGGTCCGAACCCCAGTCTGGGCAGTAAGTGCCGCAGGCCGGGCCGGCGCCACAGAGAGGCCGGGCGAGGGAAACGTACCAGCCGGACGGGCCGGGCCGGGGCAACGCCGATGTGCTGTTTGACTGCGGCAATAGCCTCCTCAAGCCCACCCAGGCTATCGACCAGGCCGTGCGCCCAGGCCTGGCGTCCCGTCCACACCCGGCCCTGTGCCAACGGCTCCACCGCAGCCAGGCTGAGGCCGCGGCAGTCGGCGACTTTGTGCAGAAAATCGCGGTAAAACGCCTGAACTTCGAGGTCAAGCCGCTCCTGCTCGGCAGGGGTAAAGGCCAGGTAGTCGGAGAACAGCGCCGCCCGTTGGCCGCGGGTAAGAATATCCTTGCCGATCCCGAGCTGAGTGTACAGATTGTGAAGCACCGGCTTGCCGGCAATGACCCCGATCGAGCCGGTGATACTGGCTTCTTCGGCAAACACCTGAGTCCCGGCCAGGGCCAGATAGTAGCCGCCCGAGGCGGCCACGTCACCCATCGAAACGACGACCGGCATGTGCTCCCGGATGCGGAGCAGCTCATGCCACATGAGATCGGACGCCAGGCCCGAACCGCCGGGGCTGGCAATGCGCAGCACCAGGCCGGCAATCTTGGACTGGTCGGCGAGGGATTGCAGAGCGCGAATGAAATCGGTCGAGCCAAGCGTCCGTCCGCCGCCGGCCCGTTCGGTGGTGTGACCGTATGTGATCGGACCGTCGACCGTCATCAAGCCGATGGTCCGAACCGCGCCGCGCCACAGCTGCCGGCGTATCACCCCCGCCCGCCGACGCTGATAGGCCACAGCCTCAATCGGTTTCACCGCGCCGATCAGCGGCTCAAGCAGTGTGGGCACCTCATCCGTATAGGCGACATGGTCGATCAGACCGCTGGTGTGCGCTTCTGCGGCCAGAAACAGCCCCTGATCGATCAGCTCCCGCACGGCAGCCTTGTCTTTATTCCGGCCACGGGCGATAGCCTCGACGATTTGATCGTATACATCGTCCAGCAGGCCCTCCATCATCTCCCGATGGGCGGCGGACATGGACCCACGGGTAAAGGGTTCTCCGGCCGCTTTATAGCGACCGGCCTGGCTGACCTGGGCCTCGATTCCGAGCGTATCGAGTGCGCCCTTGAAGAACACGACCTCGGTCGCCAGGCCGAGCACGCGCAGGTGACCGGCTGGCGCCAGCACAAGCGTGTCAGCCGCGCTGGCCAGATAGTATTCCCGCATGCCTGCCTCGGCCAGGTAGACCCACACTTGTTTACCGGCCTGACGGAGGGCGAGCAGCGACCGGCGCAGGCTCTGGATCCGAGCCCAGCCCATATCGAGCTGTGACAGGCTGACTACTACCGCCCGGATTTGCTCGTCTTCGGCGGCCCAGCGCAACAGCGCGGTCAGCGTCAAAAGATCGGGCGGCTGGGGGCGCAGCAGGCCGCGCAGCGCGGACGGCGGCTCTTCGGCCGCTGAGGCACCGATATCCAGCAGCAGGGTATTGTAGGCGGGGCGGCGGCCCAGCAGGGAGGCCAGTCGGTCGGTCGCCCACAGCAGGCTGCGAACCGCCGGTCGAATCAGGCTGCGGCACACGCCGGCAATGCGCGAAACGACCGCCATGGCTCAGGACAGAAGCGGCGCGGACGCGCTACGCTGGCCGGCCCGGCCGGCCAGCTGACGGGTTTTCCAGTCCAGCAGCCCCTGGCGCAGGGAGGACGGATGAATCTCAAACGCCGCGCAGATATTGACAAAAGAAAACAGCCAGCCCGGCTCGTCGGCCAAGAACCACAGCTCGGCGGCGTCGTGCAGCTGGCGGTGTTTGCGATCCGTGGCCCACAGGTGTTTCTGGAAGCACTCAATCGCGTCTTCCAGAATGGCCAGCATCAGCCGCCGTTCCCCCTCGGCCGGAGCTTTGTGGCGCAGGCCGGCAAAAAACTGTACGGGGACCAGGACACTGGGTTCAAAGATGGCTACGAGGCCATCGGCGCTCGTTGGGTGTTGCATAGAGCAGCTCCGTCTTTCTTGGTGAAGGATTCCCCTCAGCCTCAATCCACCACATCCACACCTCCCTCTCCAAGCGAGCCGCCCCGGAAGAGCTGTTCGCAAGAGATGACAGGTCAGTCTTCGTTCTCTTCGTTATATAGTGCGAACCACGCCATTTGTACAGCCTCTAGCTTGCCCTCGCTCACATCTTTTGGATCATCGACAAAACCGTCGAGTTGGGTCACCCAGGTGAGCAGATCGGTAAAACGGATGCTCAGCGGCTCGGTCTCGGGGTGGGCGTCCAATAGGGCCTCGGCAATTTCTTCTACGCTGTCCCAGTACAAGGGCATGGTTTACACCTCGGATAAGCGCTTCTCGGTGAGCGCGGCCTGGATCGAGGTATCCATGATACGCTGGGCGAACGGCTCGGTGACCTCGCTCAGGGCCTCGCTCAGTCCACGGATCAGATCGAAATCCTGGCCGGCGGTGGCGGTCTGGAGCGCCTCGACCGCAGCGTTGATGCGGTCGGCTTCGTCCTCTTGGAGCGCTGCGGCGTTGTCCCGGAGGGCCTTGTGGGTGGCGTTGAGAATCGTCTCGGCCTCAACCCGGGCCTCGATCAGCAGTCGCTGGTCAAAGTCCTGTTCGGCATAATCGATCGATTCTTCGAGCAGCTGCTCAATCTCCTCGTCATTCAGACCGTAGGACGGCTTGACATCCACCGAGCGCTCAAGGCCGGTCCGCAGATCGAGCGCGCGTCGATCATGAACGTGACCTCCACCCGTGGTACGCCAGCCGGCTGGGGCTCGATGGGAATCGTGAATTGGGCCAGGCTGCGACAGTCCTGGACCAGCTCACGCTCTCCCTGCAGGACATGCACCTCGACCGCAGTCTGATCGTCCACCGCAGTGGTGAACATTTCTTTGACAATGGCCGGAATAGTGGTGTTGCGCTCCAGGATCTGGCTCATCACCCCGCCCATGGTCTCAATGCCGAGGGACAGCGGCACGACATCGAGTAACAGCATATCTTTGCGCCGCCCCGATAAGGTGTCGGCCTGAACGGCCGCGCCGAGGGCCACGACCTGGTCGGGATCGAGGTCGGTCAGCGGGGTGCGACCGAAGAATTCCGACACCCGCTGGCGCACCAGCGGCATCCGGGTCGAGCCGCCGACCAGAACGACGGCGCCAATATCGGCTGCGGCCAGGCTGGCATCCTTGAGAGCCTGACGACACGGAAGCAGGGTACGGGCGATAATATCGTCGACCGCCGACTCCAACTCATGGCGACTGAGGGGCTGCTCGAAGGCGATCCCTCTGTCGGGCAGACTGAGCGACAGCCGGGCTTGGCCGCTTTGGCCGCAGCCTGGGCCTGACTCAAAACCTGGGCGTCGTTCCGCAAATCTTCGGCCAGCCGGCTGAGCACAAAGCGCTCGGCAAGACGCTGGTCCATATCATCGCCGCCGAGTCGGGTATTCCCGTTGGTCGCCAGCACCTCAAAAATACCCGTGTGAAGGCGCAGAATAGAAATGTCAAAGGTCCCGCCGCCAAAATCATACACGGCGATCAGGCCCTCTTCCTGCTTGTCCAGACCATAGGCCAGCGAAGCCGCGGTGGGCTCGTTGACCAGACGAATGACCTCCAGGCCGGCCAGCCGACCGGCGTCCTTGGTGGCTTGGCGCTGCGAGTCATTGAAGTAGGCCGGAACCGTAATCACGACCTTTTTGACCGTTTCGTGCAGGGCGGTCTCAGCCCGTTGGCGGAGGTCGCGCAGAATGGCGGCAGAAATCTCAGGCGGGGTATAGCTGCGATCATGCACGGCGAAGCGGACGATGGCCTGGTCTTTCTTCTGTCCGTCGTCCGGGACAAACGCGTAGCGCCGACGGTCCTCGTCGCTGACGTGTTCCATGCCCAGGCCCATGAAACGCTTGACCGAGCGTAGCGTGGTCAGCGGATGGGCGGCTTCGCGGAGGGCGGCCCGGGCGCCGACCAGAGACGTGCCGTCGGGCAGAAAGCTGACCACCGACGGCAACAGGCCGCTGCCGGTGTGGCTATCGGTCAGCACCCGGGGGGTCTCCCCGTCGATGTAGGCGATCAGGCTGTTGGTGGTTCCCAGATCAATACCGACTATGCGTTCCACGATACCTCGTTTTCCTTTTCCACATCCCGCAAGAGGGTCCGCAGATAGGCCATCTCAGACAGGACGCTTTTCAGCTCGGCCAGCAGGGCGGATGTCTCAGGTGAAGGCGAATCATCCTGGCCGCCTCCAGAAGAAAGAGAGGAGGATTCGCCTGTGTGCTCCTGCCAGCGAGAAAAATTCCGGGTCAGGGCGGTCTGGGTTTGCGCCCGTTGCTCTTCGAGTTGGGTTCGCAGCTGGCTCAGGGCGTCGTCCACCTCGGCCTGCTTGCCCGCCCGGCGGGCGTCGCGCAGCTCTTCGAGCTGTTCCTGGACCGCAAAGACCAGACTGGCCAGCTGGGGCGGCACCCGGTTATTGTTCGCGCCGAGCTTTTGGCCGTGAAATTCCAGCCAGTACACCCCACGCTGGGCGGGGTCGCGCAAGGTCCGGTAGGCCCGGTTGACGATCGCGCTGTTGTGCAGGCTGGCCTCGCGTTCCTGGGCGCTGGCGGTCTGGTACAGGTCGGGATGGAGACGACGGCTCAGCTCATAGTAGCGGGTGGACAGGGCGGCTTCATCAAGCGCCGGGTTCCGCTCCACCCCCAGAACCCGAAAGTAGTCAAGGTCGGTCGGCAGCGGCTGGACCGCCTCGCAGCGCGAACACAGCACCGCGACCGGGACCTCGCTCTGGCAGCGCCAGCAGCGGATCGTCTCAGAGGTGGCCATGGGAACGAGAGCAGGGGAGAATCGCTACACGGAGAAAGAGCTGCCGCAGCCGCACGAGCGTTTCACGTTGGGGTTGTTGAGCTTGAACCCGGAGTCCATCAGGCTCTCGGAGTAGTCCAGCTCGGTGCCTCGGAGATACAGAAAACTCTTGCGGTCGACCAGAACCTTGACGTTCTCGCGCTCGAACACCCGGTCTCCGTTGCGTTCGGCGTCAAGGTTCATTTTGTACGACAGCCCCGAACACCCGCCGCCGACGACTTTCACCCGCAGGCCGTGGCCCTCCAGCCCCTGTTGGCTGATCAGGGCGTGGATCTTCTGCACCGCATTGTCGCTGATACCGATTTTCAGTTTTGAAGGCTGTGCCATGGCGTCTTCCTCAGGCGGTTTTCCACTGCACGGACTTGAGGTCAATGCCCTCTTTGGCCATCTCATACAGCGGCGACAGATCGCGCAGCCGCTGCACAACCTCGACGATGCGTTTGGCCACGATATCGACCTCCGTCTCGGTATTGAAGCGGCCCAGCCCGAACCGAATCGAGGTGTGGGCCAACTCCTCCCCCACCCCCAGCGCCTTCAACACATACGAGGGCTCGAGGGTCGCCGAGGTACAGGCCGACCCGGACGACAACGCCACGTCCTTGTTGATGCCCATCAGCAGCGATTCGCCCTCGACATACGAAAAGCTCAGGTTCAGGTTGCCGGGCAGGCGCTGGGTCGGATGTCCGTTCAGATAGACTTCTTCGAGTTCTCGGGTGATGCCGTCGTGCAGCCGCGTGCGCAAACCGATGAGCTTCGCCGCCTCGGTCTCCAGCTCCTGGACGGCCAACTGACACGCCTTACCAAAGCCCACGATGCCGGGCACGTTCAGGGTCCCGGACCGCATGCCGCGTTCGTGCCCGCCACCGTCGATGATCGGGGTGAGCCGCACCCGCGGACCTCTGGCCCGCACATACAGGGCACCACAACCTTTGGGACCGTAGAGCTTATGGGCGCTCAGGGACAACAGGTCGATACCGTCCTGCTCGACATCCATCGGGATTTTTCCCACCCCCTGGGTCGCGTCGCAGTGGAACAGTACCCCCCGGTCTTTGGCAATCCTGCCAATCTCCCGAACCGGATGCAGGGTGCCGATTTCGTTGTTGGCGGCCATGATGGAGATCAGCACGGTGTTGTCGGTGATGGCGTTGGCCACGTCGTCCGGGCTGACCATGCCGTATTGATCGACCGGCAGATAGCTTACCTCGGCCTTGCCGGCCCGTTCCAGCGCCTTGCAGGAGTCGAGCACCGCCTTGTGTTCGGTCACGCACGTGATGACGTGGTTGCCCTTGTCTTTATAGAATTCAGCCACGCCCTTGATGGCCAGATTGTCCGACTCGGTCGCGCCGCTGGTAAAGATGATTTCCTTGGGCTTGGCACCGATGGCCTGGGCAATCTGGCTGCGGGCGGTATCGACGGCCTCTTCAGCCGCCCAGCCAAAGGGGTGGTTGCGGCTGGCGGCATTGCCAAAGTGTTCATTGAAGTACGGCAGCATGGCCTCCAACACCCGCGGGTCCATCGGGGTGGTGGCCTGGTTGTCCATATAGATCGGCTGTGGCATGGCTGAAATCCTCACACGCTCATGGGGGAATCCGGTAAAGTGGACTTTATAGGTCGAAGATAAAACGTTCCCCCAGAGCTGTCAAGCTGGCGCGCTCAGACGACCCGGGGATACCGTCGATCACCCTCAAGCGGAAGCAAAAAGCGGGCGCAGAAAACGCCCGTTTTTTACGCTCCCTGGAATGGCCTCTGTGTTTCGCCAAGATCGGGGATCGTGCGCCTCGGTATGAGCCCACATCCCACGCCCACCGGCGTGTTGACACCCGGGATCATTTGTTTGTCGGTGGCCGCTGCTGGAGGACTTCGTCATTCGGGCGGTGGCACGCCAGGGGCGTTCGGCGCGTTTCACGCTGAGCCGGAGCGTCCGAGCGGCCGTCACGACGCCTCCTCCGACTCAAGCACCGCGGCAGAGGCGAGGCAGCCCAGCCACCTGCCGAGAGCAAAGACACCCAGACCGCTCAGCATGCCTGGCATGACCTCATAGACGACTGTCTCGTTCCAGCCCAGGGAGCGCCACAGCAGCACGACACCGACCCCGACAAGCAGCATCGTGACGGCCAGCCTTTCGCTCGGCTTCTGGTTCAGCGAGTAGACGATCAGCAGCGGGCCGAACGCACTCGCCAGCGTGGACCAGGCAATCAGGACGAGGCTGAAGACGCTTTCATTGCGGCTCAGGGCAATGCCGAGGGCCAGGGCGGTGACCAGGACCGTCGCCAGTTTCGTCGCCGCATAGCTCTGAAAACGGCGCAACGGAAAGTCGCGGGTCATCGCCGCCGTACAGCTCAGGATGAGCGAATCGGCCGTCGAGATCGTGGCCGCAAACAGCCCGGCCAGCACCAGCCCCGTCAGCACCGGCGGCAGCAGCTCTCCGGCAAGAGTCGGCAGGGCGAGTTCGGCGTCGAAGTCTGCGGTTTCGGGCAACAGGAGCCGGGCGACCAGGCCGACGCAGATGGTAAGCGCATAGAAAGCGGTGTACCACCCGTAGTAGTAGCACCGGACGCGCCACATGTGCTTGGGGTCGTCCATGGCCATAAAGCGAACCATGATGTGGGGTTGGCCGATGACGGCCACCCCGGCGAACACCCAGCCGAGGACAAAGAGCACGGAGCCGCCGATGGCGCCGAACGCCGACTGTTCGGAGAACCAGTCCATGAAGCCGGGTGAGACGTCGCTGAGCGCGGCGCCGAACGCCTGCCAGCCGCCGATTTCCCGAAGTCCCGCCCACAGCATCAAGCCCATCGCCGAGATCATGACCAGCGATTGCGCGGCATCGGTCCAAATCGACGCCCGGATACCGCCGGCAAAGCAGTACAGCAGGACGATCACCGCTCCGACAACTGCCCCCACCCCGTACTCCCAGCCGAACAGGACAAACAGCGCCTTGCTGCCGGCGTTGAATTGCGCCGCCGCGTAGGCTCCCAGAAACACGACCGTGAACAGCCCGCCGAGCGCTCGCAACCGCCGGTAGTCGGTCCCATGCCACGCGCTCAAGACGCCGGCGAAGCTGTGTTGACGCCGCGCCTCAGTCGTCACCCGCAGCTTCTGGTGCACAAACAGGGAAGTCACGAAATCGCCCACGATCCAGCCCACCATCAGCCAGACCGACGACAGCCCGGCGGTGTAGGTGTAGCCGATCATCCCGATGAACATGTAGCCGCTGTTGTTCGTTGCGACCGCCGACAGCCCGACCAGCCAGGGCTTGACGCGCTGGCTGGCGAGCAGGTAGTCGGCGCCGGTCTGTTCCCGGCGCAGCACTGACAGCAGCCCGATGAGAACAAACAGCAACAGGAAGAAGCCGAAGCTGAGCAGTATCATGGGCTGGAGCGCATTCCCGGCCCCACTCAATCGCGGCGGAGAGGCATCAGCGGAACGAAGTGGGCACGTGTCGCGACGTGTTCAGGACGCGGCTTGAGGCCGCAGAAGGGTTCCTCAAGGGTGTTGGCGACGCTGTTATAGACGATGAAGACGTTGCGACGGGGGTAGGGGGAGATGTTCGAGTTTGAGCCGTGCATGGTGTTGCAGTCGAAGAACACCGCCGAGCCGGCAGGTCCGACGGGAGCGACGATACCGCCCCGGTCGGCCAGCCGAGTGAGGAGTTGGGGGGCAGGCACGCCGTACTCCTGCTTTCTGAGCGACTCTTTGTAGTGATCCTCGGGCGTCCGGCCGGCGCAGGCGACGTAGGTCGTGTGCGAGCCCGGTATCAGCATGAGTGGCCCGTTGAAGGCGGCGTTCGGCGTCAGGGCGATCGACACGCTGAGAGCCCGCATGCGCGGCATGCCGTCCTCGACATGCCAGGTCTCGAAATCGGAATGCCAATAGAATTCCTTGCCGGTAAAACCCGGTTTCAGATTAGCGCGGGACTGGTGAATGTAGGCCTCACTGCCGAGGAGCTGACGCGCCACATCAAGAACGCGGGGATCGCAGGCGAGCCGCTCGAACTCGCGGCTCAGCTTGTGCACCTGAAAGACCGAACGCACGGCCCGGCTGTCGGGCTCGATGACGGTTTCCTCCCGGTCCCGGATATCGTCGGACCGCACCAGTCGCTCCAACTCACGGTTCAGCGCAGCGATTTCATCCGGTCGGAACAGCCGCTCGGCGAACAGATAGCCCTGCGCCGCATAGGATTCGACCTCGGAGTCCGACAGCCGCTGCGTCACCGGCCCGCCGGGGTAGACGACCGGGTCGAGTCGGTCGGTCAGCCGCGGTCGGGCGGCGACACGGGACGGATAGGGGTCTTCCCGGACAGGGCTCGCCAGCGCCATCAGTCAGTCACCTCTTCGGCTTCGAGCGGGTAGACGCCGTCTTTATCATGCACCTCTTTCCCGATCAGAGGCGGGTTGAAGACGCACACCATCCGCATCCTGGTCGTGGCCCGCAGCACGTGCCGATCATGCTGGTCAAGGGCGTACAGGGTGCCCGGCGTGATCGCGTGTACGCGGCCGCCGTCCACCTCCTCAAGCTCGCCCTCGCCCTCGATGCACAACACCGCTTCGAGATGATGCTGATACCACATCGGAGTCGTCGTGCCGGGATAAATCGTCGTCATGTGCATGGAGAAGCCCATGCCGTCGGACTTCAACAGCAGCCGCACGCTGTCCCAGTTCTCGACCGCGATCCGCCTCCCCGATCTCTCCGCTTCCTGCAGTTTGCGCACGATCATTGCACCGCCTCCAGCGCTGTCGCTTCGTCGGCACGCGGCCTGGCGAGCGAGCCCCTGACGCTCTCTGCCAGAATGTCGAGCCCCTCCTTGAGTTGCTTGTCGGAGGTCGTGAGCGGACTCAGGAACTTGACCACCTCTCCGTCGGCGCCCGAGGTCTCGATGACCAGCCCCTTGGCAAACGCCTGGCGTGTGATGGCGGAGGCGATACGACCGCTGCCGCAGTCGAGCCCCTGGACCATGCCCCTGCCCCGAACGGCGAGCCGGCCGTCCACCTCTTCCGCGATCTGCTCAAGCTGGGCGTGTACGAGTCGCCCCTTGCGGCGTACTTCGGCACTGAAGTCACCGTCGCACCAGTACTCGTCCAAGACCGCCTTGGCGGTGACGAACGCCAGATTGTTGCCTCGGAAGGTGCCGTTGTGCTCACCCGGCTTCCATTGGTCGAGTTCGGGCTTCATCAACACCAGCGACAGCGGCAGACCGTAGCCGCTCAGCGACTTGGAGAGCGTCACGATGTCCGGCGAGATGCCAGCCTCCTCAAAACTGAAGAAGGCTCCAGTCCGCCCGCAACCCATCTGAATGTCATCGACGATCAGCAGCACGTCGTGCTGGCGGCAGATGGCCTCGACACGCCGCAGCCAATCGAACGTGGCGACATTGATCCCGCCCTCGCCCTGGACCGTCTCAACAATCACCGCCGCCGGATGGTCCACGCCGCTGCTGCCGTCCTCGAGCACCTGCGCCAGATACCTGGAGGTATCCGTACCGGCACCCAGATAGCCGTCGTAGGGCAGGAACGACACTCCAGTCGGGGGCAGTCCCAGACCGTCGCGGTAGTGCGAGTTGGCGGTGGCCGCCACGGCGCCGGCCGTCACCCCGTGAAACCCGTTGGTGAACGACACAATGTTGTACCGCCCGGTGGCCTTGCGGGCGATTTTCAGCGCGGCCTCGACGGCGTTCGTTCCCGTCGGACCCGTGAATTGTACCTTGTAGTCCAAGCCACGCGGGTCCAGGATGACTTCCTTGAACGTCCGCAGGAACTCGGCCTTGGCGGTCGTCGCCATGTCGAGACCATGAATGATGCCGTCGGACTCCACATAGTCGAGCAGCACCTGCTTGAGAGCCGGGTTGTTGTGCCCGTAGTTCAGCGTACCGGCCCCACTCAGAAAGTCGATGTACTCATTCCCGTTCTCGTCGATCAGGGTCGACCACCGCGCCTCCGAAAAGACGGTCGGAAATGACCGGGAATAACTGCGCACATTCGACTCCAACTCTTCGAATATCCTCATTCTGCCTCCCTCTCGTCAAAGGGACCGATCCGGAGCAGGTGCTCCTCCTCGTGCGTCTCGCCACCGAAGTCCTCAGCGCGGAAAATCGGCTGTCGAACGCAGACCGCCCCCCGCTCGCGGGCCAGCGAGTAGAACAGGGCCCAGGACGCCGCATTGGACGGAGTGACCGTCGTGTCCAGGTGCCTCACGTGGACACAGGCGGGGCGGCTCAGCGCCTCGCGCAGCATCCCTTTTCCCACTCCTAAACCGCGGGCCTCAGGACTGACCGCGACCTGCCAGATGAACAAGACGGTCGGGTCTGCCGGTTTCAGGTAGCCTGAGACGAAGCCCACCACCTCGCCGTCCGCTTCCGCAACTACGCAGGTGTCGGCGAAATCCGTGCAGAGCAACAGGTAGGAGTAGAGTGAATTCAGGTCTAGCGGTTCGCACCGCTTCACCAGGCCGTGGACCGTCGAGCCGTCGGAGCGCTGTGGTTTGCGATAGGTCACGGCGACCACCGCTGGTCGCCCTTTGTCGTTGTCTTCGGATGAAATCACAATATGTTATCTTAACGCACTGCTTGAGAGCTTCTCCACCATCGTCCAGATGGTCCGCGGCCTTGGTTTTACTGGGCTTCTAACACACTCACGGCGTTCTGGCAACGGAGAGGGGGTGCAGAAGCAGGCGTTCCATCTGTTGAGGGTCGCAGAAATCCGCTAACGTCGGCTTCGACAAAGGGGACGGAGAGAGGTGGTCACGGCGCAGATTAATCACTTATAGTGATAATATGCACAGGAGACGGGATACGTATTTCCGAACTGAGACGCGGCTGCTTTGCCGGTGACATCGGCGGCAGGCTGATCCCACGCCTTCTTGAGGGAGGCTACCGGGTGCGTGTCCTGAGCCGCAGCCAGCGGCGGATACGCTCACGCTCCTGGTCCGACAAGGCTGAGAGCGCTGGCGGTACGACGACAACACCGAGCGGCCGCATACGAGCCTTGACGGGCTTACGCCGCAGGAGTTCGCAACTCGGTCCAGACAGGGCTATACCCAGAACAGATTCTACTCAGCAATAGGAGAAGGTAGGAGCAGAGGCAGGCCGAGTGTTGGCGCATTCCGGCAGGTCTGACGGGCAGACAATAGCTCTCATTTGCATTCGCGCCAGGGCGCGGGGAAGTTCGTGTGGCTGTGAACGAGCCGGCAGACGGGAAGCCCATCGGTCCGGCAGCGGCCGTTGAATAATGCTGCCCCGCTCATCAGGGTCCACCGCCGAGGCGGGCACCCTGGATCACAGCCCCGAGAGACACCTTCTCAGAAAACGCCCGGTATGCGAGCGCTCCACCCGCGCAATCTCTTCGGGCGTTCCAGCCGCCACGACCTGGCCGCCCTGCTGGCCGCCCTCAGGACCCAGGTCCAGCACAAAGTCGGCGGTTTTAATCACGTCCAGATTGTGCTCGATGACGAGCACGCTATGACCGGCCTCCACCAGCAGGTTCAACACCTGGAGCAGCCGCTGAATATCGGCCAGATGCAGGCCGGTTGTGGGTTCGTCCATCAGGTACAGGGTGTGAGCGGCCGGGCGACGGCTGAGTTCGCGGGCCAGCTTGAGACGCTGGGCCTCGCCGCCCGACAGGCTCGGGGCGGGCTGGCCGAGCCGTAGATAGTCCAGGCCCAGGTCGCGCAGGGTCTCCAGGCGGGGACGAATCTTTGGCAGGTCGGTCAGGACTTCGAGCGCCTGGGCAACGCTCAGGTTCAGCACCTCGGCAATCGACAGCCCCCGGAAGCGGACCTCCAAGGTCTCGCGGTTGTAGCGCAGGCCGTGACACACCTCGCACTCGACGTACACATCCGGCAGAAAGTGCATGTCCACACCTACCATCCCGCTGCCCAGACACGCCTCACAGCGGCCGCCCTTGACGTTGAACGAGAAGCGCTGCGGGCCGTAGCCCCGGACCTGCGCGTCGGGCAGCCGGGCAAACAGCTGGCGCAGCGGAGTGAACAGGCCGACATAGCTGGCCGGGTTGGAGTGGGGGGTGCGGCTGATCGGACTCTGATCGATCTGCACCAGTTTGCCAATCGTCTGCCAGCCGCTGAGGGTCGGTGGGGCGTCTGCGGGAGCGGCCAGCGCCTGAGACACGGCCGGGGCGAGCGCGTGCAGGACCAGGCTGCTCTTGCCCGAGCCGGACACGCCGGTCACACAGCCGAACACTCCGAGCGGAAATGAGGCTGTCACATTTTGCAGATTATGGACCTGTACCCCGTCAATAGTGAGGGAGTGGTCGGTTTTTCTGCGCCGGGTCGGGACCGGAATGCTAAGCTCCCCGCGCAGATAGCGGCCGGTAATCGAGCCAGCCTGAGCTTGGACCTCGTGCGGCGTGCCTGTTGCCAGCACCTCCCCGCCGCCCTCCCCCGCACCCGGCCCGAGGTCGATAATGTAGTCCGCAGCCCGGATTGTCTCAGGGTCGTGCTCGACCACGACCACGCTGTTGTTCTGATCCCGGAGCTGGTGCAGGGCGGCCAGCAGACGCGTGGTATCGCGCGGGTGGAGGCCGATTGAGGGCTCGTCAAGAACGTACAGGATGCCGGACAGGCCGGCCCCGAGCTGGGTACTCAGGCGGACGCGCTGGGCTTCTCCCCCGGACAGCGTCGGCAGCGGCCGGTCGAGCCGCAGATAGCCGAGACCGATATCGTTCAGCATCTGGAGTCGGGTGCGGATCGCCTGGCACACGGGCGCCGCAATCGCGCCCGCCTGACCGGAAAAGGACAGGCGCCGAAAAAACTCGAGCGCCTGGGCAATCGACAGTCCGCTCAGCTGGGCAATATCGCGATCCTGAATCCGCACCCCCCGACTCTCAGCCGTGAGCCCCGTCCCGGCGCAGGTCCCGCACCGCTCCCCAGACCTCTTTTCGCGCCCAGGCTTTGCCCCTGTGGCCCGCCTGCCCAGCCCGTCACACTCCGGGCAGGCGCCCTCGGGGCTGTTGGGCGAAAAGAAGGCCGGCGTCAGATCGGGATAGCCGAAGCCGCACGCCGGACAGCGCAGCGTCTGGGTAAACAGGTCTTCGTGGTATGCCTCGTCCGGCCCGGTGTGGCCGATTTTGACCACGTCGCGGCCGTAGCGCAGCGTGGTTTCGATGGAGTCGGCCAGCCGCCGGGCTATTCCGCTTTTGACAATCAGACGGTCAACAACGAGATCAAGCTCGGTCGCCAGAGGCACGGGGTCGGTCAACTCGTAGGTTTGGCCCGCGACCCGCACACGAACAAAACCCGCCCGGCGGAGTTCCTGCACGGCCAGGTCAAACTGCGCCCGGTCCGAGACGCGAACAGGCGCCATGATCTGGAGCCGGCTGCCCTCGGGGAAAGCCAGCACGCGATCAACGATCTGGGGGACGCTGTGACGGCTGAGCGGCCGCTCGCACCGGAGACAATAGGGAGTGCCGACCCGGACGTACAGCAGACGCACATAGTCGGCAAGCTCGGTGACGGTGCCGACCGTGGAGCGGGGCGAGCTGGTCGGGACGCGCGGTTCAATCGCCACGGCCGGAGACAGACCGCTGATAGAATCAACCTCGGGTTTGGCGCGCTGGTCAAGAAACTGACGGGCATAGGCCGACAGCGATTCAACATAGCGACGGCGTCCTTCGGCGTACAGCACGTCAAAGGCCAGGGACGATTTGCCCGAGCCGGACACGCCGGTGATGACCACCAGGCTGTTACGGGGAATGTCAACACTGATGTTCTTGAGATTGTGTTGGCGGGCACCCCGGATGCTGATTGTTTCCATGGGCCGAAGGAAGCACAATTTTATCGTCAGGGCTGACGTCGCCAGGCCAGAACCGGCCGGCGTGCCGCGCGGGTTTCATCCAGACGCCCCACCGGTGTTGAGGCCGGTGCGGCTTTCAGCGCCTCGGGCTCGTCCTGAGCCTCCTGGGCAATGGCCAGCAGTGCGTCGGCAAAGGCGTCGAGCGTCTCTTTGGTCTCGGTTTCGGTTGGCTCCATCATCAGCGCTCCGCTGACCACCAGCGGGAAATAGATCGTCGGGGCGTAAAAGCCGTAATCGAGCAGGCGCTTGGCGATATCCAGGGTCTTGACCCCGGTGTGCTGAAAGGAACGGTCGGAAAACACACACTCGTGCAGACACGGGGAATCCGAGGCCAGCTGATAGGCGGACTCCAGGCGCTTGCGCAGATAGTTGGCGTTCAGGACGGCCATCCGGGTGGCCTGGCTGAGCCCGTCGCCGCCCATAGCCAGGATGTAGGCATAGGCGCGGACCAGGATTCCGAAATTTCCGAAAAAGGACCGCACCCGGCCGATTGAGCGCGGGAAATCCTCACTCCAGCGATAGCCCGTCCCCTCGGCCACCACGCGCGGCAGCGGCAAATACGGCTCGAGGATTTTTTTGACCCCGACCGGGCCCGCCCCCGGCCCGCCTCCGCCGTGCGGAGTCGAAAACGTCTTATGCAGATTGAACTGGATCACGTCGGCGCCCATGTGGCCCGGCTTTGCCACCCCCATCAGCGCGTTCAGATTTGCCCCGTCCATGTAGACCAGGCCGCCCTGGGCGTGGACCAACTCGGCAATCTGGACGATGTCCCGCTCGAACAGTCCCAGGGTGTTGGGGTTGGTGACCATCAGGGCGGCGACTTCGTCATCCATGTACTGTTCGAGGGTGGCCGCTTCGAGCGTGCCGGCCGGACCGGCCGGCACCTCAACCACCGCATAGCCGCACAGCGCGGCAGACGCCGGGTTGGTGCCGTGGGCGCTGCCCGGAATCAGCACCTTCTTGCGCGGCTGGCCCTGCTCGACATGGTAGGCCCGAATGAGCTTCATGCCGGTCAGCTCGCCCTGGGCTCCGGCCGCAGGCTGGAGGCTGATCGCGTCCATGCCGCTGATTTCGGCCAGGCCGTGTTCGAGACGGGCGATCAGCTCCAGGGCGCCCTGGGCGTACGCGGCCGGCATGAGCGGATGGAGCTGGGCAAAGCCCGGCAGGCGGGCCACTACCTCATTCACGATCGGATTGTACTTCATGGTACACGAGCCGAGCGGATACAGGGTGGTCGCGGCGCTGAAATTCCACTGCGACAGCCGGGTAAAATGGCGGACCACCTCGCCCTCGCTGACCTCGGGGAAATCCTCAAGATCGGCCCGACACAGCTCGGGTGGCAGATCCTGAGCGCTATCGCGGGCCGGGATATCGTCGGCGGGCAGAGAATAGCCGACGCGCCCGGGCGAGCCCCGCTCGGTGATCAGCGGTTCATTCAGCACGGCGCGCTTGGGCGGACCGGCCGAATGCTGCCCGGCAGGGGCGGTTTGTGGGACGCGCGGCAAATCGGAGCGCTGTGGCATGGCGGTTCTCTGTTACACGGCCTCGGCGCCAGCCCCAAGGCTGCGGGCCAGCCGCTCGATGGCCGCCCGGGTGTGCGTTTCGGTCACACACACCAGCAGACAGTCGGACAGCTCTGGGTACCACTCGTACAGCGGCAGCCCGGCGATGAACCCCTCGGCCGTAAGCCGGTGCCAGACAGCCTCGGCGTTTGGCACGCACAGCACGAACTCATTAAAAAACGGAGCCGAAAAGCGCGCCTGACACCGGCCGGGGCGGGTCAACAGGTCTCGGGCATAATGACTCTTGGTGACGTTGTGCCGGGCCAGCCGACGCAGCCCCTGGCGCCCCATCAGGCACAGGAAGACCGTCACCGCCAGGGCGCACAAGCCCTGGTTGGTACAGATGTTCGAGGTCGCCCGCTGGCGACGAATGTGCTGCTCGCGCGTCGCCAGGGTCAGGACAAAGCCGCGCCGCCCGTCGTGATCGAGGGTCTCGCCGACCAGCCGCCCGGGCATGTTGCGCAGGTAGGGCTGGCGACAGGCAAACAGGCCGATGCCCGGCCCGCCATAGCTCATCGGAATCCCCAGGCTCTGTCCCTCCGCCACCGCGATGTCCGCCCCAAGCTCGCCCGGCGACTTGAGCAGCCCCAGCGCCAGCGACTCGGTGGTTGCGCTGATGACCAGGCCACCGTGGTGGTGCACCGCCCGGCTGACAGCCGCCACATCCTCAATAATGCCGAATACATTCGGATAGCCGACGACTGCCCCAATGACGTTTTCATCCAGCTCGCGCTCCAGCGCCGCGTGGTCCAGCCGGCCGTCTTCGGCCCACGCCAGCTCGCGCAGCCGGACGCCGGGGAAGCCGTCGAGGTAGGTCTGCATGACCTGCCGATACTGGGGATGGAGGGCTCTGGAGACCAGCACGGTTGAGCGCTTGGGCAGGATGCGTTTAGCCATCAGGACCGCCTCAGCCGTGGCCGAGGCGCCGTCATACATGCTGGCGTTGGCGACATCCAGGCCCAACAGGGCCGCGATCAGGGATTGGAACTCGAACACCGCCTGCAGCGTGCCCTGGCTGACCTCGGGTTGATACGGGGTATAGGCGGTGGCAAATTCTCCCCGCTGGATGATGTGGTCAACAACGACCGGGACGCTGTGGGGGTAGGCGCCGGCGCCCAGAAAAACCGCGTCCGCCACCGCGCCCGGATTCTGGTCGGCCAGCTCGGTCAGCCGGTCCCGAAGTTCGGCCTCGGACACACCGGACGGCAGCGCGAGGTGGGCCTGGGCGCGCAGGCTGTCCGGCAGATGGCTGAACAGCTCGTCAACAGACCCCAGCCCCAGGACCCTCAGCATGGAGCCGATATCCTGCTCAGTGTGAGGGATATAGCGCATGCCGCCCTAGTCCTCCCGGTCGGCCCGCTCTTGTTCGACAAACGCGAGGTACTCCTCGGCGTCCATCAGGTCCTCGAGTTCATCCGGCTCGCTGACCTGAATCCGAATCATCCAGGCATCGCCATACGGGTCGTCATTCACCATTTCTGGACTGCTGGGCAGGTCGATATTGACCTCGGTCACGGTTCCGCTCACCGGTGAAAACAGGTCGGATACGGCTTTGACCGACTCAATCACCCCAAACGGCTCCTCCTTCTGCACCGCAGTCTCGACCTCGGGCAGTTCGACATACACGACGTCGCCGAGCTGGTCCTGGGCGTAATCGGTGATGCCTACCCGCGCGATGCCATCCTCGACAACCACCCACTCATGTTCGGTTGAATAGCGAAGCTCTTTTGGAACATCCATTGACATCTCCCACCCCCCTACTCCGTGCTCCTCCGGTAGAAAGGGGGCTTGACGACCCGGGCCCGGACCTGGCGGCTGCGGATCTCCACCCACAGCTCCGTGCCCGGGCTCGTCTCCGGCGGTCCATATCCCAGGCCGATGCCAACCCCCAGGCTCGGCGACTGGGTTCCGCTCGTGATATGACCGAGCACCTGTCCGTCTCGCCCCAGGCGATATCCAGATCGTGGAATACCCCGTTCTTCCATACGCAGTCCAAGCAGCTTTTGTGTCACCCCACGCTCTTTTTGCCGCACCAGGGCCGAGCGGCCGATAAAGGTGCCGCTCTCGAAGTGCACCAGGCGCGACAGCCCGGCTTCAAAGGGCGAGACATGGCGATCCATATCCTGTCCGTATAACACATAGCCGGCCTCAAGCCGCAGGGTGTCGCGCGCGCCAAGACCGGCCGGGACGAGACCGTCCGCCCGGCCCGCCGCCAGACATGCCGTCCACACCCGGACGGCATGCTCGGCAGGCACGAACAGCTCAAAGCCATCTTCTCCCGTATAACCGGTCCGGGCCACAAGTCCAGCTGTCCCGGCCAACTCGGCCTGGGCTGACCAATAGCGTCGCACAGCGGACACGTCCAGAGACGTGAGGCGCTGGAGGATGACGGCAGCCCGCGGCCCCTGGAGGGCGACCAGAGCCGTCTCGGCACTCCGGTCGATCAACCCACCAGGCAAAATCGGCCTCACAACACGCCGCGTTGACACACACAGAGTAGCGCTCCGGGCCAAGCCGATAGATAAGCACATCGTCAACAATCCCCCCGTCGGCGTCACACATGAGGCTGTACTGGGCCTGGCCGACGGCCAGGCGTGCCACATCGGTCACCAGCAGTTCCTGACACACGGCCAGGGCGCGGGGACCGCGAACCTCGATCTCGCCCATATGGCTGAGGTCGAACAGCCCGGCCCGGGCTCGCACGGCCCGATGTTCAGCCACAATGCCTGTGTACTGAACCGGCATGTCCCAGCCTCCAAAGACGGTAAAACGCGCCCCCAGAGCGTGATGGGTGTCGTACAGGGGAGTGCGTTTCGGCATGGCTCAACTGGAGTGGACCGACTGTTGGCGGGCCGCTTTGAGCGTGTTCTGGAGGAGCATGGCCACCGTCATCGGACCAACCCCGCCAGGGACCGGGGTGATAAAGGCGGCCCGTTCCTGGGCCGCCGGAAAATCCACATCCCCGGCCAGCGAGCCGTCCGCCAGCCGGGAAATGCCGACGTCAATAACAATCGCGCCGTCCTTGATCCACTCTCCGCGAATCATACCCGGCTGGCCGATGGCCGGAATTGGCCAGATCGGTCGTCCGCGAGTGACAACAGGTGACGGTCACATGGTGTTCCAACAGCAGAAAAATCAGCGGTCGGCCGACCAGGTGGCTGCGTCCGATGACAACCGCCTTTTGGCCTGCCAGGGACAGCCCGGTGTGGGCCAACAGGTGCATTACTCCGAGCGGGGTACAGGGCCGGAAACCGTCCTCGCCGCGCAGCAGCCGGCCCTGATTGAGCAGGTGCAGGCCGTCAACGTCTTTGTCCGCAGCGAGCGTCTCAACGAAGCGCTCGTGGCTCAGGGGCGGCGGCAGGGGCAGCTGAATCAGGACACCGTTGACGTCCGGCCGGGCGTTGAGTTCGGCGATAAGGGCCAGAACCTCGGACGCGGGCGTGGTTTCGGGCAGCCGATAGCCAAAGGACTGGATGCCGACTTTACGACACGCTCTTTCCTTGGTGCCGATATACACCCGGGAGGCGGCGTTGTCGCCGACCAGGATCGTGGCCAGTCCCGGCGCGCGGCCGTACTGAGCCCGAAAACCGTCAACCTCTGCCTTCACAGACTGGCGGACCGACCGGGCAATCGCCCTGCCGTCAAGAATCGCACCCCGAGCCATATACGGATCAAAATACGCGAATCACTGTACGGATGCAAAGCCAAGGCCGGACCCTGCTCCGGGCGACACGCTCGACTCAGAATTCAAGCCCGACGCGCACATAGTAGAAGCCGCCGCCAAAGCCGTAGGGCGAGGATTCCGGGTACTTCGCGCCCGTGTCGCGCGCGTACGGATTGCGGCGCGGGAAGGTCTCGAACACGTTTTCCGCCCCCACCGCCAGAATCACCGCCTGGCTGAAGGGCAGCCTCAGCAGGGTGTACGAGGCTTCGACGTCCACCAGCCAGC
>JAGWBB010000028.1:56788-59107 GCA_021296095.1 Desulfurellaceae bacterium
CGTGGGCTTCGAAAAATTCGTCGTAGAAATGGACCCGGGCCAGCAGCCGCCACGGCCCCCAGACATGATCGGCGGTCAGCGAGAAACGGAATTCCGGTAAGCCGTCCTCCATCTGACGCACCTGCATGGCATTAATGACGTGCGGGTCGAAGCGGTCGAGGTTCAGCCGATTCCAGTTGCCGGCGAAGGTCAGCACGGTGTCGCCGGCCCGCGTTGACAGCGGATAGGTCGCCACCACGTCGAGTCCCTGGGCGGTCGTGTCAAAGGCGTTGGTGAAGTAGCGGACCGAGGTAATAGTACTCGCGTCGGGAGCCAGGCGGTTAAAGGCCGCCCGTTGCGCGGCGGAGACTTTGAAGTCCTGGGTCAGCCCGATGCGGTCCTGAATCTTGATCCGATAATAGTCGACGGTCAGGCTGAAGTCGCCCGCATTGAACACGCTGCCGACGGAATAGTTGACCGATTTTTCCGACTCCAGCGGCCGGCCGCCAAAGAAGGCCGCGACCGGATGATGGGCGGGGAAAATGCCCTGGTCGACCAGGCCGGCGGTGGTGAACTGGGAGTTGATTTTACGGATGTTGGCCTGCCCCGGCGTCGGGGCGCGGAAGCCCGAGCCGACTGAAGCGCGCAGGGCCAGGGCGTCCAGCAGCTGCCAGCGGAGCGCGACCTTGCCGTTGAGCGACTCGCCGATGGCGCCGTCGAAGTTCTCATACCGTCCGGCCAGGCCGAGGCTGAGGGATTCCACCAGTGCGGCTTCCAGGTCCATATACAGCCCATAGTTGTTGCGTTCGGACACACCGGCCGAATCCGGCCGGTAGCCGGCAAACCCGTTGGAGCCGATGCTGAAGCCCTGCCGTCTCAGGTTTTCGTCGATGAACCACGACTGCGCTTCTCCAACCTTCTGTTCGAATTCCTCCATGTGGTACTCAAATCCGAAGGCGGCGTTCAGCGGGGAGTGGAACAGGCCGATATCCAGGCGCCGGGCGATATCGAGGTTGAAGGTCCGCTCAAACTGCACGTTGCCACCGGGTCGGTATTTCGTGGGAATAGCGGTGCGCATGGCGGCCAGCTGGGGGTTGATGGTGTTGTGGATGAAGTAGTCCACGCTGTTGCGACCAAAGCTGGCGCTGGCGTCGTACGACCAGCCGTTGAGCAGCGCCGAGGCGCTCGTCGCCTCCCCACGCAGGCCAAAAGCGACGCTCCAGTCCTGCAGGTGGCCGCCAAAGCGGGGCGTAAAGCCACCCGGAAAACGTTCATTGAACAGGAAGCAGTGCTCGGGCAGATCCACGCCGGTGTAGTCGGCCGCCGGGTTGGCCGGTACCGCCGGACAGCCCAGCCCGCTGCCCGACAGGTCGGCCGCCCGGACCGTGGGCGTGGCGTCTGCCAGCGGGTCGCCCCGGAAGATACCGCCCCGGGTATTGGGATTGCGGAAGAAAAAGCCGCCCTCGACCCGCCGCTCGGCGTAGTTGCCGAAGGCGTACAGCCGGGCGTTCAACTCCTCCAGGTCGAGACCCAGGTTGCCGAAGAACTTGTAGTCGTACTGGATTTCGGGCGCGCCCCAGATCTGGGCTGCGGGTCTCCGCACGTCCCTGTTGCCGGCCTCAATCAAGGCCCGCGCGTCCCGGCGCTGCACGCTGCGGCTGGTTTCGTCGGCGTTCAGGAACTCGAAGCTGAGGTTGGCAAACCCGGTGTCGGTCAGCGGCAGGCCGAGGTTGGCGGCAACCTGCACCTTGTCGCCGTCGCCGTGGTAATGCTGGCCCCAGCTGGTGTGCAGCGACAGGCCCTCGGACGCCTCCTTCAGCTTGAAGTTCAGAATGCCGGCGATGGCGTCCGAGCCGTACTGGGCGGCGGCGCCATCGCGCAGGACTTCGACCTGCTCCAGGGCGATGGCCGGGATGACCGACAGGTCGGCGCCTTGGGTTCCGTGATTGCTGCCGTCTGCGGCTAGGGCAATGACGGCGGAGCGGTGGCGGCGTTTGCCGTTGGGGTGGAGTCGGGCGGCAACCCGCGCAGATTGGCCGGCCGCACAAAGGTGGCGTCCTGGCCGATGGGATGCTGGTTGACATTGTAGGACGGTACGCTGGCGGCCAGCAGGGCGTCCATGTCCCGGATGCCGTAGGTCTGCAAGTCCTCGCCCTGAATGATATCTACCGGCACGGGTGAGTCTTGGGCTGAGCGGTCCGCCACGCGCGAGCCGACCACCTGCAAGGTGTCAAGCCCGACGACCTCCGCTGGCGATTCCGCCTCCTGCGATCTGGCTGTCACTGCTTCCAGCAGAATGAAGAGCGCCACTGCTCCCCAGCAGGGCCACCGTATGGTTTT